>CAJXTM010000577.1 GCA_913061385.1 uncultured Rhodopirellula sp.
TCTACACGTAAGGAGTCGTCGGCAGCGTCAGATGTGTATAAGAGACAGGGACTTTGCTGTAACCTCCCTAGACTGTCGTGCAAATTGATCGCTGCCAAATCGCACAAAGTAGGAAATAGATCCATGGCCGTTACCACCTGTTCAGTTGATCTTCCAGCTGGAATCTTCCCCGCCCAGCGGATGATGCAAGGCACTCGAGTCCCGCCCTCTAATGCACTCCATTTCATTCCACGAAAAGGGAAAGCGCTAGCAGCCTGACCGGGTTGAGGCCCGTTGTCTGAGCAGAACAAAACAATTGTATTCTTCTCAATTCCCTGAACGTTTAACGTCGACAAAATCTGACCAATGCGAGCATCTACCTCCTCAACAACATCACCATACGCTCCAAAAGTTGATGTGCCCTTCCAGTCAGGATGTGCCTGCACTGGAAAATGAGGCGCTGTGTACGCCAGATACAGAAAGAATGGGTGACGAGAGTTCTCGCCGATAAATTCCACGGCCTCTTCGGTAAACTGCTCTGTCAGATGTCGATTGACAAACTTTGTTTCAACAACCTCATCATCCCGCCATACTTGACGAGTCTGGTTATTGCTCTTGTCAATGTAATAAGCGGAATCAAAGCCCTGCCTATGGGGGCGACAGGGTGGATCGCTTCCCAAATGCCATTTGCCTGACATCGCCGTGACATAACCAGCTTCTTGAAAAACCTCAGCCATCGTGACCGCGACTGGATGCAAACCATCGCGGAGCCCCATCTTGTATCCCACAACTCCTTGTTCCCAACCCATTCGAACAGCATAACAACCAGTCAGCAAAGCCATCCTCGAGGGAGTGCAAACCGAGGCACCTGCATAGTAATTGGTTAACCGAACACCCTCACTTGCCAGTTGATCCAGAACGGGTGTCTTGATTTCTGGATGTCCAAACCCACTCAGGTCGTTGTAACCGAGATCATCAACCATGATCAGAATCACATTCGGACGGGCAGTTTCAATCGCGAGCACACTGCTGGAGATAAACCAACACGCAATCGAAATGCCAATGGCCACGATAAAGAAACGGCATTGCAAATGAAATAAGCGATAGAACATGCACGAATCCAATCGGTGGTCACTGAAAATAGCAGAACTGCACTGCATCTCTCAGCAGACAGATGCCACGACTGCAAATCAAAACATGATGGATCATCAGAATAGCGTACGCAATTGAACTTCTACGGCAACAGCAACAAGCAATCACAGGTCAGCAGCACTCGAACACTCATTAAGCCCGACGCTCAAGCAAGAATCTCTTGTACCACGCGTGCTGGCTCGACACCGGTCAAACGCTGTTCAAGCCCTTGGAATTTAAAACTGAGTTGCTGGTGATCAATACCAAGTAAGTCGAGGATCGTGGCGTTCAAATCGCGAACATGGACAGCACCTTCAGCCACGTTGTAGCAGTAATCGTCGGTTTCGCCGTACTCAATGCCAGCCTTCACACCACCGCCCGCCATCCAAACGCTGAAGCACCGACCATGGTGATCCCTGCCGCTATTCAAGCCACCCTGACTGTAGGCAGTCCGCCCAAATTCGCCTCCCCATATCACAAGCGTATCATCCAACAAGCCGCGTTGTTTTAAATCAGCTACCAATGCAGCACTGGCCTGATCTGTATCACGACATTGATTTCCCAAATGTGTGACAAGCGAATTGTGCTGATCCCAACCACGATGAAACAGCTGAATGCATCGCACATCGCGCTCGATCATTCGCCTTGCCAACAAACAGTTTGCGGCGTAGGTGCCTGGTTTACGCGAATCAGGCCCGTACATCTCGAACACTTCATCCGGTTCATCTGACAAATCCGTCAGCCCGGGCACAGAGGTTTGCATTCGATAGGCCATCTCATACTGTGCGATACGGGCCTCAATTTCTGGATCACCCGTGAGTTGCGCATGACGCTCGTTCAGTATTGCCAGATCATCTAATTGCCCTCGACGCATGCCTGCGTCGATCCCGCTGGGATTCGACAAATGCAGTACTGGATTCGTGCCTGGCCGCAGGCGCACTCCCTGATGTTCACTTGGCAAATACCCACTGCCCCAAAGACGCGAAAAGATGGGCTGACCAGGGTTTTTCCCTGTTCCCTGACTGATCAGTACCATGTACCCGGGCAGATCCTGATTCTCGGATCCCAATCCATAGCTAAGCCAAGCGCCAAGAGATGGATGCCCGATCTGCTGGTTCCCCGTGTTGATGAAAGTGATCCCGGGATCATGATTGATTGCCTCTGTATGGACCGCTTTCAAGATCGCGAGTTCGTCAACCACCTTTGCGGTGTGTGGCAACAAATCACTGACCCAGCGTCCACATTCACCATGCTGCTGAAAGGGCTTGACCGGAGCATTCGTGAGAAATTGCTTTTGTCCTGCAGTCATCCCCGTTACGCGTTGGGTTCCCTTGACTGAGTCTGGTAACGGTTTGCCGTGCATGGTTGTCAGATTGGGTTTATAGTCCCACAAATCGATGTGGCTAGGCCCACCTGACTGGAACAAATAGATCACACGTCTTGCTTTGGGCTTGTGGTGCGGCAAACCTTGCAAACCCGACGAATGCACCGCCTCAGTTGCCTGCCCCTCGCGTCCCAATAACGTCGCCAATGCTGCAGCACCGACCCCATTTCGGGCGTGATTGAATAGCTGTCGGCGAGTGATCTGCCTTCGATGTTGCGCAATGGGGTGGATAACATTTACTCCCTGGTAATGACTTCATCAAGATTCAAGATAATCGAAGCAACCACTGTCCATGCGGCAACCTCCGAAGCAGTATTATTCTGTTCATTTTCAGCCAAGCCTGCTGCTGCGACAGGATTCTTCTGGTAAGTGGCGAGTGCACTGGTATGTCGGTCACTCAACACCCTCCGTTCTTGGCTGGTGGGAAGCCGCGAAACCGCTCGGCGGAACATGTAATCGACATGCTGCCCCACAGACGTGCCCCCCTCGGCTATTGCCAATCGAGCAAGTGACCTTGCCGCAGCAACATAGTTAGGATCATTCAACATTACCAATGCCTGCAGCGGCGTATTTGTTCTCGATCGAGCGACCGCACAAACCTCTCGCGTGGGTGCATCAAACGCGATCATCGACGGTGGTGGACTGGTCCGCTTCCAAAACGTGTACATACTGCGGCGGGATTGCCCGTTCGGGTCACTGGGGTAAAACGCTTGAGCACTAAACGCGTTTCCGTACCCGAAGTGGCTGATCTCTCGCCACAAGCCGTGCGGTTGACTGGGATACACACTGGGCCCACCAACTCGTCGATTCAGTTCACCAGAAATAGAAAGCAAGCTGTCGCGAAGAAATTCAGCAGACAAACGGTAGCGTGGAGCCCTTGCCAACCATTGATTCTGAGGGTCCTGATCATACAAATCCCGACTCGCGTTGGAGGACTGCCGATACGTGGATGACATTACAATCGTCTTGAGCAAGTGCTTGATGTCCCAGCCGCTGTCACGAAATTCAACCGCCAACCAATCGAGCAGTTCCGGATGAACTGGATAGTCACCCTGTGACCCAAAGTCATCTGGAGTAGTAACGAGTCCCCGCCCAAACAGCATCTGCCAGTAACGATTCACTGCGACTCGTGCTGTTAGCGGGTGGTCTTCACGCACCAACCACTCGGCCAATGTAAGCCTGCTGGGACGATCTGGATCCGCAGGACTGGTCTGACCAATAAGCCCTGCGAACTTCCATGGCGGCATTGTAATCGGCCCGAGTTCACTAGCATTCATCCAATCACTGGAATCAAAATCAACGGATGTCCAATCATCGTTTTCACAATATTTTTGCTCTGCCGATACTTTCCATGCTTGGCTCGAGCCCAATTCGAATTTACCATCGATCACCAACGACGCCAGCAGACCAGCAGCACCACCTTGGTTGGTTGCTTTGACTGCGATCACGTTTGCCCCTATCCGCAGGTGCTTGGAAATTCCATATTGAGCAGGAGACATCCATGGCTCACTGGTCCCCAGTTGATGACCGTTGACAAAGGTCTGTCTCTTATACACATCTCCGAGCCCACGAGACCGAGGCTGATCTCG
>CAJXTM010000578.1 GCA_913061385.1 uncultured Rhodopirellula sp.
CGGTAAAAGCGAGCGTCCGATCATCAGACCCGACATCCAAGTCGACTGGTGACTCACCATCACGAAAAAACTGCGCTGATCGAACTGGGCGATCCAGGACGACTTTCCAATCCACACCAGTGCCTTCAGGAACCGTCAGAGTCAGCGCTTCGATCGATTCCTGCTCGCGTCCCAGATAAGGCGGATACTTCAACCCAACTGCGACCTCTTCAATTCGCGGCGCGGGAACCACGCGAGCTTCGTGCCAACCAGTCCGGTCGTCACCAGCCGTGATTCGATAGCTGAAGTCTCTCGATGCAGATGCGATTGTATAAGTGCAAACACCATCGACCACTTCAAGATCAATCTCGCGTGCACGTCCCTCACCGGTCCGTACATAGATCGTTGCCTGGTTCGGTGTGATGCCACCGATTTGGGCAGCGATCGATGCGCTCTCACCCTCTTGAATCACGAGGGAATTCTGAGACAAGGAAATCTGCGTGTAGGTTGGATATTCGACATTCAACCATGGCACAAAAAAACGCGTCACTCCTGCCATCAAAAAAGGTCTGTTCACAGTGAAAAAGATCATCACCACTGCAACGAACAATGCCACAGTCAAAGTCGGTCGCCGCAGCGGCGTAAACGGGACTGTCTGCGACACACTTAAACCCAAAGCGGCATTTTCCGCGATTTGGCATGTACGATCACGTAAAGCGGAAGACCCACTCGCGTGCTGGTTTTCACCACGCAACTGCACCGCCGATACCAACAGACTGTTCATTTCGCCGTGTTGTGATTCTAACTGCAATGCGGTAGCCACGGCGTCAAAGGCACGAAGGTGCCGCCAACCACGGCGCCACGCTCGGTAGAATGCGACGCACAACAAAACAACGAGGACTGCGATGCGTCCTGGGGCGGGCATGTAAGTCATCCAGTCGATGAACATCCCCAATAAAAACAGCGGGACCGCCCAACACACAAATGCAAATACCCCTGCTAGTAAGTGCAGCAATTGGCTGCGACACCACGCTGTGCGGATACGCGAATTGAGTTTTTCCATACCAATGATCTGCGCGGTACTCATGGCAGGTCATGCCTCCTTCTCTGTATCCATTCGATCCCCAGCAGTCCCACCAACAAACCCAAAATCCAGCCATTGTCCCAGAGGGACCGTTCTGAACGCACGATGGACGTCACCGTTTGTTGGTCAACCAGCGACACAAGTTTCGAAAACTCCTGAATTCCAAGGCACTCGCCGCCTGTCAAATTCGAGATGCGTTTCAAGTTTTCAAGATCGAGATTAGTTTCCGCTAATTCTCGGTTGTCATCTGCAACCTGGAACTCGGTTGTATTTGAAATTGGCTGATCGTTCTCGTTGGACTCAAGCCGATAACGCCCAGGTGCAGACGGAGTAAAGTACCCCTCGTACAGTCCAGGGTGAGCCCGATCAGGTCGAAGGCTGACACGCTGTCGTCCCTGTTCATCGACCAAACCGGTTACGAACACATCAAATCCTGACTGCACAACCGGATCAAAATTATCATCTAACACATGCGCATACACACGACACTGGCTACCAGCTGGGTAGATCGATCGGTCAGTCTCAAGCCGAATCCGTTTGTGTTCACCCATGAGTCGTGAAAGAGTCATGAACTGAATGCACTGCGACCAGACTCGCCAATGGTACTTGTCGCCAGTTTTGTAACGAAGACGCCACAGTCGGTCGGTCGCAATCGACATGCATTTCCCGGTTCCATAACGCTGCCAAGCAACAAGCGGGTAGCCTTGATCACGATCAACGCTATCCGATAAAACGGCAAGCACCGTCGCTCCAGCCTTGGGGCCCACCAGCGGTGGCAAGTGATCCATCGGCGCCATTCGACTCCAAATACGGTCGTTCAACTCCGACTCATTCTCAAGCGTCATTACCAGACTGCTGCGTCCCTCGGGAGTCAGCACCGGATAGACCGACCCAGCGACCTCTTCCCATTGCGTGCCGTCCTCGAACCGCACAGGTAGCATCGCCTGAACTGGAGTACCGGCATAGGAATTGGGGGAATGCATTGGACCGCATAGCATCAGAAGTGAGGCCCCACGATCACGCACAAGTTCCTCCAGAATAGCCAGTTCATCTTCGTTGAAGAACTTTGCATCAACATCACCGAGAATCACCAGATCGTATTGAAAAGCTTCCTCTCGGTTGCTGGGAAAACGATCAATGTGCTCGCTCGAGTTCCGAGCTACCTCTGGGCCCACATTTGAACCGATGAACGTTGCGTTGATGCGTGGGTCTCGCTTCAGGATTGCTCGGAGGTAACGGTACTCCCATCTCGCGTTCCCCTCGATATAGAGCACATTGACCTTTTCGTTGACGACACGGATGCTGCGTTCGATTTGATTGTTCTGTGCTGACACCTCGTCATCAAACGGGTCGATGCGTACGTCGATCTGCACGGCACCTTTCTCGTAGATATCCACTCGAAAATCGATATCTTCAAATTGCAGCCCCCCCTCAAAACGCACCGTTCGAGTCGAGACGCTGCGACCGTTCAGCAGGACAGACAGCTTTGCCGTACGTTTTTCATATCCCTTGGACTGCAATTGAACGCGTACTGGCACACGATCGCCGGAATACGCGACTTCCTGCATCACGATGGTACGGATGGAAACATCGTCAGGGTCCGGCAGCCCGAACGGCACGGTATAAACCGGGATCCCTCGGGTTCCCAAGTCCTGCAAGACAGACTCGGTGCGACTGGAATACTGGGTCTCAACGCCATCCGACAGAAGGACAACGCCGGCAGGTCGCGTACCACCTGACTTGGTCACGGCCTCGAGTGCGTCAACGATTGAGGTCTGTGGCTCAGTGGCGTTCAACTGTTCGATGACATCGCCTGACAAGGCACTTTCATCGCTGATCAGTTTTGCGTCACTGCCCAGACTATGGTAGCTGACGTCAGTCCCCACACCAATTGATTCCAACACTTGCCGGCCATTCTTTGTCAGCAGGTTGGTCGCCAAATCCAGCCGCGACGCAGAGGCAATCGCCTGCCGCTGCTTCGCATCCAGATTCAAGGTCACGTTTGCTGTCTCTGCGGAGTCAATCAAGTTCAGCGCGACTGCGGCATCAGCCAGATCTGCAGGGCGTTTGCGTGGATCTTTGATCGACATACTCTCTGACACATCGACCAACACAGGCAGTTCCCGTTTCCTGACCTCGGTCTCGCTAAGCACGGCCATCGGTTCGAAGAATGCGGCAACGATCAAGATCAGCGCAAATAGTCTCACGATACCAAGCGTGTAACGCAGGGATGGCCGGAGTCCCAACGATCGGCGATACAGATAAAGACTCCAAAAAATCACAACAGCGAAAACCAGGACCATCCAAGGCAGTGGCAGCGGACGGCCCCAGAACAACTGCTCAATTTTAAAACCACTAGCAAGTGTCGGCATCATCTCAGTTTCCCTCCCGCTCGAGAGGCATCGATGGTGCTCCACCCCGTTGTGATCGCTTGCGATCATGCAAACGGTCTGCGAACAAACTCTCGCATACGAGCAGCCCGAGTGCTGCGATCAAGAAGAATCGCCAGTAGGACCTCCCAGTTCGAGCCATGCCAATTTCAGCGATGAGGTCATCATCGCTGACTGACACAACTACCCCTGTGCCTGCAAGGCTTTCCCGCAGCCTCTTTTCATCCACGCAGGTAACAACCGACTCCCGCGTATCGACGTTGACAGCGACTGGCATACCGGCAGCCTGCACACTGACACGGGCTGTATAAAACCCCGACTCCTCTGCTTTTTCGAGCATCGCCAAGTACTGTTGACGATGCTCGCTGACGGGCACCGCAATCGTTTTCTTCGAAGGCGTATCGAATACCGCATCACTCGCGTCGGGTTCATCAACGTAAAAAAGCGACAACGAATCACCGACCAACCTCGGCTGCTCAAATTCCCGCCCTGCCATGTAAGTAACAACCTGTTGCAGCAACATGGGGAATACCGGCGTCAAAGCCATGTTGTTCCAAGCGGTGTCAGCTGTAGTCGTGAACATACAAACGTGCCCACGCCCCAACGAATGTTCAAGCAGCACCGGCG
>CAJXTM010000579.1 GCA_913061385.1 uncultured Rhodopirellula sp.
AAGAGACAGGCAATTGGCCGAACGCGCCGGTGAGTTGGTGCTGCGGCTGAATCGGCCACGGCCGGTGACATCGTCGCCATTGAAGGAATCGCGGACGTTGAAATCGGTGACACAATCGGGGCCGTTGACGCCAACAACGTGCTGCCTCGACTAACCGTTGACGAACCCACACTTGAAATGGTATTCAGTGTCAATTCCTCACCGATGGTTGGACGTGAAGGCAAGTACGTCACGACTCGACAGCTCAAAACACGTCTCGAAAAAGAGCTTCAACGCAACGTTGCCTTGCGTGTTGAAATGGTAGAAGGCGTCGAGGCTTATGCGGTTAAAGGGCGAGGCGTATTGCACCTTGCGATCCTGATCGAGACGATGCGGCGCGAAGGATTCGAATTAAGCGTCGGAAAACCGAGAGTCATTTTCAGGACAATCAATGGCAAGCGACACGAGCCATTTGAAACCCTGCGAGTCGAAGTGCCGACCGATACCATGGGGCCAGTCATGGAACTCGTTGGCCTGCGACGCGGGCAACTCGAAGAGATGGCCCAGCGAGGAGATTATAGCCTGCTCAAGTTCCTGGTGCCTTCACGCGGATTGATCGGACTGAGAACAAAACTGCTCAATGCGACACGAGGAACGGCGATCATCCACCATCGCTTCGAGAGCTACCGACCCGTCGAGGGAGAAGTCCCCAAACGCGCCAACGGTGTATTGATTTCGATGGTCAGTGGAAAAACCATGCCGTTTGCGATGTTTGGACTTCAAGACCGCAGTGAACTGCTGGTTCCAGCCGGAATTGAAGTTTACGAAGGAATGCTGGTCGGTGAAA
Organism: uncultured Rhodopirellula sp.; assembly: GCA_913061385.1. Classification (GTDB taxonomy): domain Bacteria; phylum Planctomycetota; class Planctomycetia; order Pirellulales; family Pirellulaceae; genus Rubripirellula. Next base: position 827 of record CAJXTM010000579.1, read on the forward strand.
ACGCCCGTGACAACGACATGACGGTTAACCCATGTCGCGAAAAGAAACTTACCAACATTCGTGCTGCTGGCAGTGATGAGAACGTCATCCTTAAACCACCACGTGACCTGTCACTTGAAGCCGCACTCGAATACATCGAAGAAGATGAACTGGTTGAGGTCACGCCTAACAATATCCGCCTGCGAAAGATTGTTCTCAAGGAAAGTGACCGCCGGCGTTTGAACCGGAACGCGGCCGCAGCCGTTTCCTGAGAGCGCAGAAGAACTCGAGAACGATGGCAGCCCAACTCGGAACCGCCCCAGTACTGGAAATGCGAACGCAACGGATCCGACGTCATAGCCGCGTTGGATTGAAAGGTGTTTGCGGGATATTTCCCGACGCATGTTTCCGCAGCAGCGGTTTCAAACGCTGCATGACTCGCACCGCTTGCTCATCAGGCTCAACCGCCAGATTATTGAATTCCATCGGATCAGCCTGATGATCGTAGAGTTCCATGCCCGACTTGCCGTTGGCCCATTCGGTGTAACGCCATCTCTCGGTCCGAATACTACAGCCCATCACCGGTTCGGCCAGACGCTTATCAGCGGGACGCAGGACCTGCGTTATCGCATAACCGTTCCAGGACGCGATTGGGTTATCAAGTAGTTTCTCTAAACTACGCCCGGCCAGATCGTCGGGGGCCTCGATCCCAGCGAGTGCGGTCAGAGTAGGATAGATATCAACGAACTCAACGACTCTAGGGCTCGGCGTACCATTACCAGACTGTCTCGGTGAGCGAATGATCAGCGGCGCCCGTGCCCCTTGTTCAAACAGCGTTCGCTTCTGCCAGATTCCGTTGTGTTCACCAAGATGGTAACCGTGATCGCTCCAGAACACGACAATCGTATTTTCCGTCAACTCAAGCCGGTCCAATGCATTCAGCAATCGCCCCACCTGAGCGTCGATGAATGACACACAAGCGTAATAAGCCTGCGTCGCCCGCAACAGTGTTTGGCGAGGAAGACTATAGTTTGGAACAGGGCAATTATGCGCAAAAGCCGCCGTTGGAATATCAGCACGGTCGTTCAAAGGCGCAAACGGCAAACTCAGCTCCTCAACCGGATAGAGATCAAAGTATTTGCGTGGTGCCACATAAGGTGTATGTGGGCGGAAAAAGCCAACAGCGAGAAAGAACGGATTTTTTTGCTTTGATTCCATCATGCGAATTGCCTGAGTCGCAATCATTCCGTCTGTCTGTTCCTCATCACTGCCATCTGCAGCCAGCCAGCTCAACGCACCACTAATTTTCCGATGTGGCTCTGCATTAAAAACCAAGCTTTCCTCTGCCTTATCCCGTCCGATCGGATTGATGGTCTGCATCCACGAAGGTGGGTCATCGAACCCATCAGTACCAATCGAAGCCGGCACGTTGTAGTGATAAATTTTCCCTACACGGCCCGCAAAGTAGCCAGCTTTCTGGAAAGCCTGTGGCAGAGTGATCACATCAGGCACTTCATCACGAAAATGGCGATCCAGATCGTAGACCTTGATTTGATCCGGACGCAATCCAGTCATGATCGAGGCACGCGTTGGATTGCAGAGCGGTAGCTGATTGTACGCTCGTTGAAAACATACCCCGCTGGCGGCAAGACGATCAATGTTTGGCGTCTTGGCCACGAGGTCGCCATAACACCCCAACGAGCAGGCGAGGTCATCTACTGCAATGAACAAAACGTTGGGGCGATTGGTTTTTGCAGCCACAAGATGCTTGGCCTGCCCGCTCGCAACCGTCCCGCCATCATCGCCGAGGCTTATAAAATCGGCATTAGGGGATGTTTGGCGTTGCGTGGACGCATCGTTTTGCAACCGCTTTAGTGCCCTTTCGGTGGCAGTCACATCTGTTCCTTGGAACAGAATACCAACGAGGCATCCGAGTAAGCCAAGCAATATTTTCTGTTGTAGCTTCATTGATCCAACCTCCAACCGTCCCGGTACTGCCCTTGAATAATCTGTTCTGCTTGCGGGCAATTCAATGCTTTCATGTTCACAGCATCCCACTGAATCACTTTGCCGGTACGCATGGCAACCAACCCGAGCAAGGTAATCTCGGTCAGCTTCGCGCCATAACTGAATTCGCTACTTGCTGGGGGACCACCTTTGATGGCGTCGATCCAATCGCGATGATGCCCCGTGGAACGTTTTAGCGTTTGCTCGGGCGGCTGCCATGTCTCGCCATGTTCTTCGGAATAGATCACAGCCTGACCTCCGGCACCCCCGCAAAGCATGATCCCCTTGGATCCCACAAACAACACACCGCGGCGTGGCAGGCTAACTGACCGAGGCAACGCGTCGGGAGTCGGGGGCAGTAGCCCACCACTGTACCAATTCAATCTGACAGCTCCGCGTTGCTGTCGAGCGGGGAAATCGAAGTAACCAATTTCACCGAAGGGAGCTAGATTTGGATCACTGGTTCCCGCTGCCCGCATTTCAATACGGGTGGGTAAACCCAAATCGAGAGCCCAGACTGCTGAATCAAGATCGTGGCACCCAAAGTCCCCCATCGCCCCACATCCAAACGTCCAAAAATCTCGCCAAGCGACAGGTGCATAAGCTTCATGAAAGCCAGGTGGATTCCGAACGCCACACCAGAGGTCCCAGTTCAGTCCCATGGGAACAGGCTGGGCGACACTCGGCGGTTGCGTCAACATCTTGTTCCAGCGTGTTGCGGGAACCCACGCGTGCACCTCAGTGACATCACCGATCGCCCCCCCGCGGATCATCTCAACGGTCTCGCGAATCGTATCTTTTGAATGACCTTGGTTCCCCAGCTGGGTCGCAACTCCAGCGTCCGCGGCAACGCGACTCACCAATCGAGCTTCAGCAATATTGTGGGTCAAGGGTTTTTCACAATAGACATGCTTTCCGGCCCGAATAGCGGCAAGCGTCGCGTGGGCGTGCATGTGATCTGGCGTTGCACAGAGCACCGCATCCACTTCGGAGCCGTGACTGGCGAACAGTTCCCGATAGTCCTCTTGCTGATAACATTTGAAGTTTGCCTCAGTCTGTCGATAGTGTTTTTCAATTTCGTTGCAAACGGGTAGCCGACCCGCTTCACCTCGATAATAGAACTTACTGAGATCCCAATGTTCGGCAGGATCGACGACCGCAGAGATTCGCACATCCTGCAACTTCATCAATTCACGAGCATTCTGCAGCCCTGTCTCTTATACACATCTCCGAGCCCACGAGACCGAGGCTGATCTCG
>CAJXTM010000580.1 GCA_913061385.1 uncultured Rhodopirellula sp.
CTACACGTAAGGAGTCGTCGGCAGCGTCAGATGTGTATAAGAGACAGGAACAGGACGAATGGATTTTTCAGCAGTCGACATAACTAGATTCCTTGCGGTCCGTAGATACAGAGTAGGCGGGTACTTGGGTCGGGATATTCAAGCTTTAGGAAAGTTTAGGCTTGAACAATTGGATTCGACAATGTGCCAATGCCGGCGATGGAAATGTGAACAAGATCACCGGGCTGGAGAGTGAAATCGTTGCTAGGCACAATCCCTGTGCCGGTCATCAGGAAAGCGCCCGATGGCATTGAGTTATCACGACTGAGCCATCCGACGAGATCCTCGAAGGACCGCGCCATTTCTGCTCCGGATGTTTGTTGGTCAAAAATGATTTGACCATCACGATTGATCTTCAGATCCACATGAAGTTCATTCATCGCCGGCAGGGTGTCGAAAAGCGTAATCCAAGGTCCCAGCCCAGCACACTGGTCGTAGCATTTGGCCTGTGGCAGGTAGAGGGGGTTTTCCCCTTCGATGTCCCGCGAACTCATGTCATTGCCAACGGTAAGCCCAATGATTTTGAACTGAGGGTTGAGCACCAATGTGATTTCTGGCTCGGGTACATTCCAGGTTGCATCACTGCGGATGCGAAGAGGCTGTTTGTGACCACTAACCCGGTGTGGCGTCGCCTTGAAGAAGAGCTCAGGTCGATCAGCCTGATAGACTCGATCGTAGCACGATGCAGCAGCTTCGGACTCTTCCATTCGAGCGGTTTGGCTACGTTTGTAGGTCACGCCAGCAGCCCAGACCTCCTGGTTATCAATCGGTGGAAGCCAACGAATGGTGTCATCAATCGACAAGGGAGCGTCGGTTACCAGGCTTCTAATCGCAGTACTGGGATTTTCCGTCGCCAGTAGTTCGGCGAGAGTCGAGTAATTTTCACCAAGCTGCAGGGGCAGCAATTGATCACTTTCCACAATTCCGACCCGAACAGAGTCGGCCTGATCTAAAAATTTTGTTACGTTCATGCAGCAAAGGATATCGAAAAAACAGCCCCGTGGGGAGCATTCATGAGTGATCTTGGCCCAACAAGCAACAAAAGCTCGAACATCGAAAAATCTGCAGGTCGTGGCCGGGCGGTATTGCCACTGATCGGCGGCGTTTTCGTACTGTTTTGCATCGCGGCAGGTTTCTGGATGCTGTCCGATGATCAAGGTGGTAAAGGGTCAGGTGGTCTTGATCCTGTCATCAGTCAGCAGCTCGATCTGACCCGAACTGCTTTGGCTGCTACCGAAAATCTTGAGGTCGTTCAGGCAGATGAATCGTGGAGCAAGCTTTACAGCGAGGCTACAGCAGATGAATCGATCGCACTCAATCGTGCCATCAATCGTGTTCTACGCGTTGATGCCTTATCAGCCAAAGCGACAAACGCTTCGCTCGATGATCAGGAAAAGCAGAATGCTCGCAGGCAAGTGCCTGATGCAATTTCTGCAGCAAAGCAGGCGATTGAGGATTTTCAACAGGCGGCAGGCGACGAGGTGCTAGCCATGTGGTTGGCGACTCGAGTCGATCTGCATCAGGCTGCACTGTTGCCGGGGTCGGTCACTAAGCTGGAACGCAATAAAGTTTATAAACGCGTTGCTGCGGCCATACGAGGTGAGGCAGGGAAGTCAGCAAACGTTCGGATTTTGGGTGGATCACTGATTCAGGTCGTCGAGCAACTGGAGGATCCGATCGATGGGTTGCCGGCTGACTTGCTGGTTGATGCTGCGGACGCCATTGGGCAACTCTCTGACCAGCAACCTGACAATCTCTTTTTTGCACTACGAGCTGCAAGGCTTAATATCGCGACGCATGATTCCAAGGCGATCACATTCGTTGAACGCGCGAATCGTTTGGCAAAAGCGATCGAACCGTCGATTCGACGTGAGACGCAGCCGATTGGTGTAACACCTGATGAACTTGTTGCTCAGGTAGTTGCGGCCATCAAATCGGAGAATTGGTCCGAAGCTGAGAATCGCATGCTGCTATGGTTCAACGTTCTCAATAGCACCGAAATCGTCAAGACTGATCGACGTAGAGCGTCTCCACATCCATTGGATATGCTCAGCTTTGACTCGCTACGCCGCTTGTCCGCTCAGGCGGTTGAGGATCAGCCGCTGGGTGCGAGTACCAGTAAATTTAAATTTGAAAATCAGATCGTTAGTCCAGTAACAGTAAAACAGACGGTGCTTACGCTTGATTACGATCTCGATTTGGATAGAGATCTTGTCAGTGCCAGCAAGGATGGTCTGCTGGAATTATGGAGTAATGAGGGAGGCGGGAAGTTCACTTCGGTAGGTCAGTTGCAATTGGATATTGCACCCAAGGGGATTGTTGCTGCTGATTTTTTTCTTGTTGATAGTAGTGACCCGAAGCGTTTGCGAGCCGATCGTAATATGGCTACAGAAAACGAGCAGGACTACTCCGCCGCCGCGCGACATAACACATTTCAGAGTTTGTTGGTCTACGGTGCCGGTGGCGTCCGGTTGGTGCAGTTGGATGGTCGTTCCCAAGTGGAGGAAGGCTCGCGTTTGTCGCTCTCAAAAGCCGACAACGGTCTTCAGGATGTTCGCGATGTGACCGTTGCGGTGACCGGTGATTTGGAGGCGGACGGTGATCTTGATTTGGTTCTGGCTACTGAGTCAGATGGAATTCGCTTGTTTGCAAATCGTGGTAATCGAAGCTTCTTTGAAATTACGCAGTCAGAGAATGCGTTCGCGGGTGATGGTCCCATTTCTGACATGTCACTGATTGACCTTGATCGGGATCTGGATCTGGATGTGGTGACGGTGCACCGTGGCAGCGGAAAAGTTGGCATGTTGGAAAATTTGCTCCATCTTCAATTCCGCAGTCGTTTTTTTGATGAGATTCCGCCCATTGATGGGGCTGAATTCATCACGGTGGAAGACATTGATGGAAATGTGTCGTGGGATCTGGTTGTGGCTGGCAAGGGCGGCGTTTCCATCGTTTTCTCGCAGACTGCTGCTGCAAACGCCTGGACCGTCGATCATGTTGAACACAACGAACACGCAGTGGATGCTGCTGTTGTTGCCGATCTTGACAATGACTCATGGATGGAGGTTGTTGCGCTGAATGATCAGGGTGTTGCGATCACAAGAATTGGACCCTGGGGATTCCGCGATTGGCAACCGATAAAGTCAATTGAATCAGCCAGTGATTTGGTCGTTGCCGAATTTGACGGTGATGGCGTATTGGATCTCGCTGGTTTGACATCGAAGGGCATCAGCGTCCTCAGAAATGCGACGACTCCGATGGGCCATTATATTGATGTGCGTTTCAAGGGAATCGATGATAATGCCAGCGGGCGAGTCAATCACTACGCGGTCGGAAGTGTTCTTGAAATGCGGTTTGGGCCGCACTACCGGGCAAGGATTGTGCGATCACCATCAACACACTTCGGCCTTGATGGTTTTGACTCCGCAAGCAGTGTACGGGCCATTTTTCCCAATGGTTTGACTCAAACTGTTCGTAATCCAAAAGTCGACTCTCTTGTTGAGGAAGAGCAGACGCTGAAGGGATCATGTCCTTATCTCTATGCATGGGATGGTGAAAAATATGTGTTTCAAACGGATTGCCTTTGGGCAGCTCCGCTTGGGTTGCAAGTCGCTCGTGGCATCGTCGCGAAGGATCGACCTTGGGAATATCTGAAAATCAACGGGGACCAAATTCGTCCCCGTGGTGATCGTTATGATTTTCGAATCACGGAAGAGTTATGGGAAGTGGCGTATTTCGACAAGGTTGCTTTGCAGGTGGTCGACCATCCTGCCGATGTCGATGTCTGGACCAACGAAAAGGTTGGCCCCGGTCAGATAGCGACTCCCACTATCTTCGCGTTTTCCGGAAAAGATCGACGTGCCGTTGTCGAGGGTCGTGATACTTTCGGACGGGACGTGACAGCAAAACTATCAACGGTTGATCGTGACTTTGTGAAGGGGTTCGATCGACGTTACCGCCAAGGTCTGTGCGAGCCACACTGGATTGACCTCGATTTTGGCAAAGCTCTCACAGGGATAGGTCAAGGAT
>CAJXTM010000581.1 GCA_913061385.1 uncultured Rhodopirellula sp.
TACACGTAAGGAGTCGTCGGCAGCGTCAGATGTGTATAAGAGACAGGTCTCAACCGTGCGTTGAGAAACCGCCAAACGCGTTGCGATGGTCTTGTTCGGCATTCCCGTCCCTGCCAATTCAAGAACCTGATGCTGGCGTTCAGTAAGCTGCTGCAGGGTCTGTTGCACTCTTTCATGCTGTTGCACAAGACTTCTAACAGCCCGATGACGTCGAACCGCGTATTTGAGATATTCCTCAAGCACATTCATGGCGACCGGCCTTCGCAGCACAGCCAATGCTCCCAGTTGAAACCCAAAGGCAGTCTGAGCATCTTCATGCTCGTCTGCGATCAGAATGATTGGCACATCAGTAGTTTTCTGCAACAGCTTCTGCCGCCATTGCTCGAACTCATCTCTTCCTGAGCGCACGTCATAAACGAGGCAAGAAGGAGACACATTTGGTGCAGTCGTAAGCAGCTCGTCAACGGAGTTCGAAAAGCGAACTTCAACACCAAGTCGCTCGGCAATGGCTTGATAAGCTGCTTGAGAACCGGCGTCTCGATCGACGATAAAGATCACGGCCGGCGTGGTATCGAAATGAATGGACATGGTTCCTACCAAGGATGCGAGTAATGAATCAATCTGCTCACTCATTAACACGCAAACCGTGACGGATCTCCGCAGTTTTTTTTCCGATTATGTGGCTCAAACCTGCATAAACCTGAATTTTGCAATTTAATACAGGCAGAGACACACCAATCCCGCTGATAAACAACGTCAAACCAACATCAACTGGGGCATCTCACATGGCTTTTCCGGCTGCTCTTCATCCGCCTTAGGACTCATCGCCAGCGAACTACCGCCCCACTAACGGACTGTAACAGCCTCGAACATGACGAGCCATTTCGCCTTTCCTGCGACGCCATTTGCTTGTCTGTCTCGGGGCGCCAACTAACCAACTGACGTTCAGGTCACTGAGGCCCACATTGAATGTCATGTTCGTAACATCACTACCAAAAGTGAATCTTCCCGCTTGCAGAGAACGGAAAGCTTATTCATGCGTTCTGTCGGTCCGTTAAGCGAGCCATGCATGATGACGAAAACTTTCCCGCGGCCAAAGCGTGGGCACAGACACGGTATTCGCCTTATCCAAACAAATCATCTCACAAAGCTGACGCAAAACAAAAACACACGCCTGCTGGCCGTACTCATCGTTAAACCATTTCATGCGATCCGTACTTGAGACAGGCTAAGTGAAACCTGATCCATCCCCTCAACAAAAGCAACGCGGTGCCAAAAGAGGTTCGCACTGAGCAAAACCACTCCTTCATTTACGTTCGGCATGAACACTCGCAATTGTTCACTGCTGCTAATCACGACTGCGGCAGCCATCACTTAACGATTTAAAACACCTTAGCTTGGGATCACCATCTTCGCGTGCGACGAGTCCATTAGCTCCTCACCACGCGAAATGACGACCAGCCCACTGTCGGTGACGGTAAATCCACGCGCGCGATCAACGGCGAGATCAAAGCCGATCTCTGTTTCCGGTGGAATCCGGACTCCCTTGTCGATAATGACGCGTCGCAAGCGGCATCGCCGCCCCACCTTCACACCGTCAAAAAGAATGCTGTCCTCGACCGAAGCGTAACTATTGATTCTCACATTCGGCCCAAGCACGCTTCTGGCCACACTGCCTCCGCTGACAATTGCTCCCTGGCAAACGATCGAATCGAGTGCCTCTCCACGCCGATGGTTTGATTTACCTTCGCTACCGAACACAAATTTTGGCGGAGGCAGCATCGGCTGAAAAGCTCTGATCGGCCATTGTTGGTCATACAGATTCAACATTGGATCAACTCGGGTCAAGTCCATCGTTGCATCGTAATAAGCGTCGATGGTCCCAACATCTCGCCAATAGGCGTCAACCTTTCGATTTTCGTCTAGAAATGGAAAAGCACAGACCTGATAGTCTTTGATTGCACCCGGAATAATATTTTTCCCAAAGTCATGTTCACTGTCATCAAAAGTCGCGTCCTCGCAAAGCTGCTCATAAAGAAAATTGGCGTCGAATACGTAAATCCCCATCGACGCAAGGCAGACATCTGGATCTTCCGCTGTGCCGATTGGATCATCGGGCTTTTCTCGGAAGCTAATCACGCGATGACCGCCATCAGTTTGCATGACTCCGAACTGACGAGCTTCTGCCCTGCTGACGCGCAGCGCGCCGATGGTAATATCAGCTCCCATCTTGCGATGAAATTCGACCATGGGACCGTAGTTCATTTTGTAGATGTGATCGCCAGCAAGCACGACCACTTCTTTCGGCTGCTCACGCTCAATGGCGTAGATATTTTGGTAGACAGCGTCAGCCGTGCCCTGATACCAGTTGTCAGTGAAACGCTGCTGGGGTGGCACGACATCGACGAACTCGCCCAACTCCCGACTAAAATAACCCCGCCACGCGAGATTAATATGACGATCAAGCGATTGTGCCTTGTATTGAGTCAACACCAACAGACGCCGCATGCCGCTGTTGAGACAATTACTCAAGACAAAATCGACGATGCGGTACAGCCCCCCGAACGGAACAGCAGGCTTAGCACGATCCCGCGTCAAAGGCTCCAGCCTAGCCCCTCTGCCACCGGCCAAAATCACGGTCAATGTGTCCCGCATACCTAGGTGCTCCCTGCCATCTGCGTTAGTGCCACCTGTGGAAATCGGCGACGTGTCCCAACATCAAACCCGGGTCGTCCGATCTTGTTTTCAGCCTAGCAGATGCCCTCCAAGCATGCTTAAGCAAAGGGACAAGACTTTTGCCAACATTGTAAAACTGGGTAAATCACCAAGTGACTGGTTCGAACCAAGCCCCAATAATCCGCAAAAACCGCTCTCAACGGCCAATTTTAGCAGCGACAACCCAAAGGCAGATACAAACAACTAGTCCGCTTTGTAATAATAGACGGGGGAACTGTCGTTGAGCCGCGTGATTTTGGCCGCTTCGTTGGAATTGCAGTTCAGATTCGCAAGGCACGCGCAGAGTATCCCCAACGAAAACTTGTTCATTGAGAAGCAACCAGAGCGTTAATACGGAGTTACCGGCATGACGAAGACCTTGAAACAAGCTGGATTGGCGTTCACCACGATGATCATGGGCTCGCTTATTGCGACCTTGATTTTCATGCTGCCAACCGACCTGCGAACTGCGGCTCAGGCCCAGAACAGAACATCCGCATCTGTCGGGGCCCGACCCCCAGTCGTGAATGCAGAGAATCTCCAGTACGCACAAAGCCTCTCCGATGCATTTCATAACGTGGCAGAAACGCTTCGACCGTGTGTTGTAAGCATCAGCACCAAGCAAATTGTGTCCGACCCTCGCATGAATCGCGTCCAACCACAGTTCAGGTATCAGTTCGGCCCTCGCGAGCAGAATGGCATGGGAAGCGGTGTGATCGTACGTCCAGATGGCTACATCCTCACCAACAATCATGTCATCGAAGGTGCTGATTCATTGACGGTTGAGCTTTCGGATGGGCAAACCGTCTCTGGCACCGTTGTTGGTGCTGATCCGCAAACAGATCTCGCCGTGGTCAAGATCGATGCCCCTAACCTGCGAGCCGCTGCGTTCGGCAATTCAGATGCAACAAGAGTTGGCGACTGGGTGCTGGCAATCGGCAGTCCTTTTGGGCTCGACCAAACGGTAACCGCAGGGATCATCAGCGGCAAAAACCGCGTGCAGGCGATCATCGCAGATGGTGATGGTTTCGAAGACTTTCTGCAAACTGACGCAGCGATCAATCCAGGGAACTCCGGCGGCCCACTGGTCAACTTGCGAGGCGAGCTGATCGGTATCAACACTGCAATTCTGTCACAAAGTGGAGCGAGCGCGGGAATTGGTTTTGCTATCCCCGTATCCATGGCTGAACCGGTTCTGAGATCGATCATAGAAAACGGAGAAGTTCGCCGAGGCTTTCTGGGCGCTCAGGTAGTTGATGTCTCGCCTGAATTAAAAGAAAAGTATGATCTGCGTGTCCGCGGTGGAGCATTAGTCTGTCTCTTATACACATCTGACGCTGCCGACGACTCCT
>CAJXTM010000582.1 GCA_913061385.1 uncultured Rhodopirellula sp.
TCTACACGTAAGGAGTCGTCGGCAGCGTCAGATGTGTATAAGAGACAGCAGTGTGCCCATGGAACTGGACCACTGGCAGGTTGAACCGCTCTAAGGCTGGAAGCGGATCGCAGCGAGGTGCGGCACCGATGTCCGCGGCAGCCTCGCAGCACATTTCGACAAGTAACTACTGAAACAACTACTGAAACACAGACAACCGATTTCGAGACATGGCAAAGCAAGTAACAGGTCAGGCAAAATTTCAGGTCCCCGGAGGACAAGCCACCCCAGCACCTCCAGTCGGTACCTCACTTGGTAAGTACGGCGTGAACCTTGGACAATTCGTCCAAGCCTTTAATGACCGCACCAAGGAATATAGTGGGACTCCCATCCCTGTCATCGTCACTGTCTACAACGATCGTAGCTTTGACTTTATCACCAAAAGCCCACCTGCTGCTTCCCTGCTGAAGCAGGCAGCCGGAATCGCAAAGGGCAGTGGTGTTCCTAACAAGACAAAAGTTGCAAAGGTCACCCTTGACCAGTGCAAAGACATCGCCGAAAAGAAAATGGCAGACCTTAACGCTCGCAGCGTTGATCAAGCTGTTCGCATGATTGAGGGCACTGCCCGTAGCATGGGAATCGAAGTCGAAGGCTAGACTGATAAGGTTGAGGATGAAACGCATCCTCGACAGCCTGCGGCGAATCCCTACTCTCTCGGCCGGCCGGATTACTACGGTAAATTGTCCCGCCCGAGTGGCTGACGTGTGACACCATCACGCAAGAAATTAAACGGGGCCCAACGCTTCGGCGTGGCCACCATGCGTCTGAATTCGATTCAGTAAGACAACCCGGTGTCGCGATCCTTGATCGCTGATCTTAAGATGCACGCGAAGCGGCGGCAGCTTGGGCGGGAATCCCCATGGTTATGAGCGTGTTTGAAGCGTTGTGCAAACGCAGTGTTCGCTCCGCGTGCAACTCTGCTCGTTTATTCAGGTCCGAAAAATCGCGACGGACCTGATGCAGCAAGGCTGGAATCTGTTCAGTTGATGTGTAGCTGTAACCAATGCTGCCATCACCACCCGCTAAATCTAGCTGTTCTGATAACCAACATCCCTTGGGAACAATCACAGGCACCCCACGGATCAGCATCTCCAAAAGTACACCGCTGCACCGTGCCACGTATCGCTGAGGGTTGTACAAAAAGAGTCCGACGTCAGCAGAGTCGAGAAAGCAGTTATAAGATTCCGCATCAAGGTTTCCTGACTGGACTTCGAGCCGATTTTCGGGATCGCGGCCCTCATTTTCTATCGCGGCCTTGAAGACGCTTCGTAAATGAAGAGGAACCATCCGCTGCCAACGCTTTTTCGGTACTTGCATCGCCATCCGGAAATTACCGGTCTGAAGATGAGAATTCCAAATTTCGGAAAGCATTGCCTTCATTTGCCCGCGACCTTTCTCTGCACGTGGCAAGCCAGCCAAAACAATGTTGAGTGGTTGTTGCTGAAGCTTCAAAACGTCGTGTTGCTTTCCATTTCCGTTCCAGGCACGAACCGGATAGGGGATCGGACTTGCACTCACACCAACCTCGCCGAGTTGCCTTGCGAGAGGTTCCGTGGTGGCATGCAGATGAACCGTATGCTTTCCAATCATGCTGAGAGCAGCATTTACCTGCTCCCCGTAAAGCTTTGCTTGGCAGCTAACTTTATCTGCTTCATAAAGAGCAAAGTGCAGGATCACATGAACCGTCAGAGGGTTTTCTGATCCCAGCTCTCGGAGCGCCCCAACGAGTGCCAGCAGTTGGAAGTCATCACCTGTATTTACAACAATCCGATCATCCGACTGAAGTTTTTTCTGCCGAACCACCTGCAAGAAACCGTCGGCCCATGCTTTCAACATATTTTCTGGCCTGACGTTACGACGAGAAAAGGGATCTCGCAATTGATGCCATGTCCGCTTAAGAAGCGTGCTGCCGATCGGTTTGCCGTTTGTATTTCGTTTCACACTTGAGGCTCCATCCACGCCCAAAGACCAGCGTCTCATGCGGTGGATGCTAAAAACAGGTTCGCAAATCAGATTGACGTGCTGTTCTTTGAATGCTTGATGCACTGCGAGACGTGGTTCATAACCAAGGTCCACGGCCCCACCAGCCAAGAGAGATGCGAGTTCTAGAAAGTGGCCCCCAGTTCCAACCACATTATCGTCAATCAACCATAATCGTGGGGCATTGCTGACAGTCATCGCAAAGTAATCCGAAGAGGCTCTTCATTGCCGGGGGGGCTGCAGAAGGAAGCAACTTTATCATGCCGGGCACTGAACACGCTGTAAATAGGGTTTGGGTTCCGATGGCGGACCAATCTCGGCATCTTTCCCAACCAGTCGACGGCATAGCAAAAAGCACCGAAATGCGTCGACAGAACCTTCATTTTTTGTCACAGCACATCATTTTGTGGGGACGTTCCCATTTTTTCGTGAGGTGGCAGTATTTTGCCATCAGCAGCGATGCGGGTAAGCAGCGACGTGCCCAAAGGGCAAAACCGGCCCACCGAAGCAAAGAAGGTGAGTGGCTTGCACAGTTTCGGGGACCAGTCGATGCCATGGGAGGTTAAACTGTTGCCATCGCTGGAACTGGTCTTAAATCTTTGTCGCGAACGATTCTTGATTGTGGTGGTGGCTTTTGCCAGCTTCTGCTTAGAATCGTAACGGCGGCCGGCCACTGCCTGTCGGCTCGCAAACTACCGAATTCGCTACCCGCAAGTTTTCAACCATGTCGTCGTCAAAACCTGGAAATCGTGCTCCCTCAGCCTCCAAGATGGGATCGACCGCCGATGCGGTTGCTGCACGCCTTCGCGAGAGTCTGCTTCAGGACAAAGAGGAACTTGAGGTCGACAAGATTTTCCGGGCGTTGGTCAAGATTGAAGGTTCCGACCTTCACATGAAAGTGGGACAGCCGCCCATGGTCAGGACGAGAGGTGAGCTGAAAGCTCTGAACCGTCCGCCGATTGATATGGAGGAAATGGTCCGGCTGCTGCTGCCCATGATGGATGAACGAAATCTGCTGATCTTTGAGGAAGATGGCGGAGCTGACTTCTCGCATACGATTGACGTCGACGGGACTCGCTGGCGTTTCCGCGTCAACATGCTCAAGTCTCTGGGCAACATTGGGCTTGTTGCACGACGCATCAGTAATTTCATCCCCGACTTTCGCGGGCTTTTTTTGCCTGACTCGATCGAGCATCTATGCCACTTTGATCAAGGCATGGTTCTACTGGCTGGTGTCACAGGATCCGGCAAGAGTACTACGATCGGATCGATGCTAAATTACATTAACAGCATCTATCGAAAACACATCCTGACGCTTGAGGATCCAATTGAATTCATCTTCACGGAAGACAAGTGCTTGATTAACCAGCGTGAAGTTGGCCAGGATGTCAAAGATTTCGAGATCGGAATGAAACATGCTGTGCGTGAAGACCCCGACATCATTCTGGTGGGCGAGCTTCGAGACGAAGAAACTTTCATGACAGCCATTCACGCAGCCGAGACAGGCCACTTAGTGTTTGGGACGATTCATGCATCGAGTGCATCCACCACCATTGGACGTATTCTCGACCTATTCCCCGAAGAGATGCACGGCGCCATTCGCTCTGCAATTGCATTCAACATGAAGGGGATCGTCGCGCAAAAGCTACTGAAGACCATTCGTCCAGACGTACCGCGAGTGCCCACCTGTGAGGTCATGACCTTCTCACCGATGATTCGAAAATTGGTGCTTGAGGGCGAGGACCACAAACTCCCTGACGCGATCCGGATCGGTCAGGAAGACGGGATGCAGGACTTCACGATGAGCCTGAAAAGGCTGATTGATGATGAGCTGATTGATCGCCCGACAGCCTTTGCTGTCGCACCGAACAAAGATGCTCTTAAAATGGCTCTCAAGGGCATCGATGTCAAAGCACCGGGTATCCTGTAAGCCCAGAATTTTGGCAAGCAGGATCTGGGTGAAGCGAAACGATCACCACCCCACAATCCTTCCCCTGAACCTGTCTCTTATACACATCTGACGCTGCCGACGACTCCTTACGTGT
>CAJXTM010000583.1 GCA_913061385.1 uncultured Rhodopirellula sp.
TCTACACGTAAGGAGTCGTCGGCAGCGTCAGATGTGTATAAGAGACAGGTAAAGCCCTGCTCTAAATGCTGTTGAGCTTTTTCTTCGTTGCTCAGGATTCCGACCGCTTTTCCTGCCTGTTGGCCGGCAGCCACTACCGTCTCGAGTGCTGATATTAAATCAGGATGCTCAAACTGCTTTGGGCATCCGAGGTTGTAACTCAGGTCCAGTGGTCCCACAAACACGACGTCGACACCATCGACAGCCGCAATCTGGTCAATGTTGCTGACACCTTGAACTGTCTCAATCTGTACGATCACAAGAGTGCGGTCGTGAACATTGGCGTGGTACTCATCCATCGTAAGACCAAAGTCGGTAGCGATGGTGGAACTGGCAACTCCTCGGCAACCGTGGGGAGGATACCGGGTGTACGCCACTGCTTTAGTTGCTTCCTCTGCCGTGCTGACGTAAGGCACCATGATGCCTGCGGCACCCAGGTCCAAGGCTCGTTTGATGCAGTCCTGGTCATTGGAGACAACTCGTACGATGGGAACACAAGTTGTTCCTTCGATAGCCAACAGCATGGACTGAAGTCCCGCCTCACTGCACGCGCCATGTTCGAGGTCAATCAGAACCCAGTCAAAACCGAGTTGCGCAGCCATTCGAGCCAGTAGAGGGGATCCGAGGCTGAGGAACGTGCCACGTAGTGGCATTTGAAGATTCGTTTTTTCAATCCAATTAAAACTCATGTGTTCCCGATCAGGTGAGTGTTCACTTTGCTTTTTCAATCAAAAAATCCACCAGTTCTTGGCAGTGAAAAAAACCAGGCCAGAAGTTGTGCCCCTGTCCGTCGATCTTGATCACCTTGATCAGGTCACCGGCGTCATTGGCTTGGTAGGTTTTTTCAAGAGTGGCTGAATTCTCAGCTAAGGGCACGACTCGGTCGTCTTTGCCATGAATGATGAGCACGGGAACACGTGCTTTGGCAAGTTTGTCGGATCGCTTGATCGGATTCAATTCTTGTTGCTGTGCGTCCAGTTGGTCTGCTGAAATGCCGTAGGCCGATGCAGCCCGTTTGATTCCGGGATAGGTGGTGTAGTCATAAACCGGATAGATGCCTCCGATGGCGGCGACCCGGTCAGGGTGCTTGACGGCCCAACTGCTGACCCAGAGTCCACCGCGACTGCGTCCCAGCATGGCGGGTTTTTTCGAATAACCACGTTCGGCCATTTCATCGTATAACGCTTCGAAGAATGGGAACGCTTTGGGGCTGCCATAAGCTTCGCCAACATCGATTCCCGCAACTGCAATTCCAGCATCGAGGAACTGTTGGTGCATCCAGCTCTCTGCTTTGTCAGGATAGGCAGATAACGTCGGAGCATAGAAAATCCAGGGCTTGTCAACCTTGTTCCCTGTTTGTGTTTCGGGTTCCATAATGAAGGCATGTCGATCCTTCAGTCGAAACGTTTCTCCATCCAGCAAAACCTGTCTGCGTTTTGGCATGGCATCCCTTTGGGCAGGTTTGATGGCAGGCTTGGCTTTGTTTGTCTTTTGTGGAGGGATGTCTTCGCTTGCCAGTTTTACGAAGGAATCACGCTGCCTTTGCCATTGGTTGACCAGTGAATTCAGCTTGTCTGCTGCCTGGATAGCCAGGTCTGTTGACTCATTACGATCGTTGGCGAGGTTGTAGAGTTCCCACGGTTCACCAATGGGAGCGACCGCTTTCCAATCGTCAACGCGAATCGCCTTGTGGCCATCGTGGAACCACCACAATGAATCGTGATCAAGCGGTTCTTTGTTCTTCAAGGTAGCGATGAGGCTTTGGCCTGGCGGTTTCGGTGCTGATTTTGGCGGTGACCCTCCGCTGACTTCGAGTAGCGTTGGTACGATATCAATCACGTGTCCCATGTCGCGGCGGATTTCGCCTTGAGTACCGATGCCATCGGGCCACGATACGATCAATGGAGTTGAAGTCCCACCTTCGTGAGTCCATGTCTTATGTCTGCGGAACGGGGTGTTGCAGGTTGTTGACCAGCCTGGTCCCAAGCAGAGGTAAGTTCCAGCAGACCCGGCAGGAAGACTCGGGTCGTGGCCATCATCACGCACCATGATTTCTGCGCTGGCGCCGTTGTCAGACAAGAAAATGACGATCGTATTTTCCCACTGATCCATTTTTCGGATCTGGTCAAACACTCTGCCGATTTCAATGTCCATCCGGTGGATCATGGCGGCGTGAATCGCCATCTTCGTCGCCTGGAAACGCTGTTGCTCTTTGGAAAGATTTTTCCAAGGCAGTGGTCGATTGACCTCATCTTTGCCAAGCGTTGTCAGGGCATCGGGGAAATGATAGGGAGGTCCCAGGCTGCGTTCGACTCGTGACAGTTCGGGGACTGTGCCCGGGGCCAGAATTCCAAGTTGCTGCAGACGATTCCATCGCTTTGCTCGGATCGCATCCCAGCCTTGAGTGTAAGTGTCTTGGTAGACAGCAATGTCTTGTGGCAAAGCGTGTAAAGGAAAGTGGGGAGCTGCAAACGCCAAGTAATGAAAGAATGGCTGTTGTTTGTGAGCCGCAGCATGGTGTTGCAGAACTTCGATGGCATGATCGGCTAGGGCAGTGGTGGCGTAGAAGTCAGTGCCCTTTTTCACCGGCGGCAGTTGCACATCGTCTTTCCAATGGCGAACCGGATTGAAAAATCTGCCTTGGTCCTTGAGCAGGTAGGAATGGTCAAAACCGTTCTCGATGGGCATGCCGTCAATGTGCCATTTTCCCGTGTGATAAGAACGGTATCCAGCTGTTTGAAGCATCTTGGGTAACAGTACGGCCCATGGTTGCCGTTTTCCACGGTTGCCGCCACCCGATGGAACACCGGGTAATGTATCGCGGCGAATCTGCTGAGCGTAATAGCCAGTCAGCAATGACCCTCGAGTCGGCCAGCAGCGAGCTGTGTTGTAAAACTGGCTGAAGCGAACCCCACTATGCGACAAAGCATCAAGATTCGGAGTTGCTATTTCACTGCCGTAGCATCCAAGGTCCGAGAATCCAAGATCATCTGCCATGATGAGCAGAATGTTGGGCTTGGGTGGCGTGCCAAACTCGGGAGCAGACGTAACCGAATTATCTGCCTGCACATTGCTCAACAGAAAGTAGCACGGGAACAGGAGGCCAAGGACAACGGATCGTGGCATGAGAGGCGACCAATACTGAGAAGTTTACGTGAGGGGATTCGTCGGACTTGATTTGAACATGGACGAACCAGCGTTTCGCAAGCTTCTGTCCAGATCAGCTCACGCAGCAAGTTGTGAGTAGTCTAATCCTTTTCGCTTGACGGTGCTTTCAGTCTGGGTTGAAGCCTGAAAACGCAGGCTAATTAATGCGTCGCGTTGGTAGGCCCAACCATGGCAGGAAATGCATGCCACATCAGATAACTGGGCACGTTTTGTCTACAACCTGTAGCGTGGCAGGTAAAGCAGTTGCCCCGATCGCGGATGAATTCTGGTTGTGCCTCTTTCTGTTGAGACAGTGTGTAGAACGTGGCTCCCTGTTTTGGCCCAGTCGCTGCAAGTTCAAGTGCTTCGCCATTTGGCAAAAGCCAATGTAGACGTTGTCGTTGAAGTAAAGCGAGCTGGGATTGCGTGGTGAAATGCGATGCATTTGCAGGCTGGTCTTGGAAAAGCAGAGGACCTGTGAACTTACTGGACATCGAGCGTTTTCAGTGCCTATCGCAAGTAACCGCAATCATCTTTGTGTTGCAGTTTGATGTCGCCAAGCTTGATTTTGACCCCGATTTTCGAGACGGGATCAAAAACCTCAGCGTTGTGGTAATCGATGGGGTGACGTTCAAAAGTGAGGTTCTGAGCGAACGCATTCGAATCTGAGGTGAGCGCGACCATCATTAAAGTCAGGTGCGAGGAAACAGCCGGAAGGCAATGATTTCTGTTCCTTGTTGTTTCTTTTTTTTCAACATGGTAGACCTGCGTCCACTCATGTTTTGCACATTCAGAAAACATTGATACTTTGTTTAAGAGCCATGTTTTAAATCTGTCTCTTATACACATCTCCGAGCCCACGAGACCGAGGCTGATC
>CAJXTM010000584.1 GCA_913061385.1 uncultured Rhodopirellula sp.
GTCGGCAGCGTCAGATGTGTATAAGAGACAGACGTACCACCATGGCCCCTGACTCAAAAGCCAAATGGCGATCCAGTTCGCCAGATCCAAGGCCAACGACAAGCAACATCCTGGGCCCGCTGTCGAGCGGAGAGGCAAGCAAGGTCAACTCAGATCGTTTTCCACGGATTTCCCCATCTTTGATCAGACGCTTGATCCAACCGCCGGTCATTTCATTGACCGCGTCCAATGTTGACGAAAGACTACCCTCTTCAGTAAGCCCAGCGACTAAAACATCGCTCTGCTGCTCTAAAATGCCGGTGACGGTTAAAACTTCCGGAGATGGAATTGGATTGCTGTCCAACATACGTATTTCAAGTGCTTGTGGATGGAATGGGCAAGATGGCCGATACACGGGTATCGTTAGTCTATGTTGCCAGACGCGGTTATCCTATCCCTTCGTGATCTGGTTCCCAACATCATCCGTGGCCAAGAGTGTTTCCACCCGTGAAGCATCGTTCAACCCGAGACGCCGTCGAAGATCTGCGAAAAGGCGGATTCCTGATCCAGATCGATGAAGAAGTGGATGCCCATTTGGAAATGGCAGAAATTCAGCGGCGTGTGTATGCCAACAGGGGCCCCGCACTGCTGTTCACCAACATCCGTGGATGCCGTTTCCCAGCCGCCTCGAATTTGTTCGGGTCGATTGAACAAGCAAGGTACCTATTCAGGGGAACTCTTGAGGCGGTTCGGCGTGTAATTGAGGTAAAGATTGATCCGTCTGCCTTGCCCAAAAAGCCCCTTCGCTATGCAGGCGTGCCACTGACTGCGCTGAGCATGCTGCCGCGAAAGGTCAATCGTGGCCCGGTCCAGAAGTCCACTTGTCAGATCACTGATTTACCTGGGATCAAATGCTGGCCCGATGATGGGGGTGCCTTCGTAACTCTGCCCCAAGTGCTGAGCGATAATCCCAACGCTCCTTCCAATTTGATGCAGGTCAACCTTGGGATGTACCGGGTGCAACTCTCGGGGAACGCATATGATCACAATCAGGAAGTTGGACTGCATTATCAGATCCACCGGGGAATAGGGGTCCATCATCGAGCGGCTCTGGATCGAGGTAAACCACTCCGCGTGACCATTACGGTTGGTGGGGCCCCGGCGATGTCAGTCGCTGCGGTGATGCCGCTGCCCGAGGGGCTGACGGAATTGACGTTTGGTGGTGCATTGGCCGGTCGGAGAATCCGAATGATCACCGGAGATCATGCGCCCGTCTATGCTGATGCCGATTTCGCAATCGTGGGCACAATCAACCCTCACCAGACCAAACCAGAAGGACCTTTTGGAGATCACCTCGGCTACTACAGTCTGCAACATGAATTCCCTGTCATGCAGGTTGAGCATGTGTGGCATCGCAAAGATGCGATATGGCCTTTCACTGTCGTTGGTCGCCCACCGCAGGAAGATACGACTTTTGGTCAACTGATTCATGATCTTACGGATCCGATCATTCCCTCAGTCATCCCCGGAGTGAAAGCAGTGCACGCCGTAGATGCTGCAGGTGTGCACCCACTGCTGCTCGCTATCGGTAGCGAAAGGTACATGCCCTACCTTGAACGTCCAGAACCTCAGGAACTACTGACGCAGGCCAATGCAATCCTCGGCAACGGTCAACTTTCATTAGCTAAGTATCTATTCATCACTGATGACGCAAGCAACAAACTTAATATCCACGACATCCACGCGTATTTGCAGCATATCCTTTTACGTGTGGACTGGAAACGCGACCTGCACTTCCAGACCCGAACGACAATTGACACTCTCGACTATTCTGGCAGCGGATTTAATCAGGGTTCCAAAGTCGTAATTGCGGCTACAGGACCCCCACAACGAGCACTGGTTTCAGATCTACCGCGGGACCTGATGTTGCCAGATGGATTCAAGAACCCCCGAATTGTTGGCCCGGGAATCATCGCAATCGAAGCACCACGCTTTACCGGCTCGAAGTCTTCCAAGGACCTTCAGACCTTTGTGCAAAGCATGGCTAACACATCATCTTTTGAATCACTGCCGTTGATAACACTTGTTGATGACAGTGAGTTTGCATCGCGGTCAATGAGTAATTGGCTGTGGACAACCTTCACACGCAGTAACCCTGCCTGTGATATCGATGGCATTGGTGCAAAGTCCGTCAACAAGCACTGGGGTTGCAGTGGATCACTTGTGATTGATGCCAGAATCAAGCCCCATCATGCCCCGCCGCTGGTGGAAGATCCAGAAGTCACGGCAAAAGTGGACGCCCGAGCGGCTCGTGGCGGCGAGCTCGCAAAGTACCTTTGAATTTTCGTCTTTCCGAAACTCCTCCAACAAATCACCATGTCCAAACTGCAAGAAGTGTTTGACTGTTCGGAACCTGTAGCATTGGTTACCGGAAGCGGCTCCCGAAGAGTGGGAAGGGCAATAGCACTTCACTTGGCCAGACTCGGATGTCGAATCGCTTTGCACGCCAACACGAGTGTTGACCACGCTGAAGATCTCGCCCAGCACATCAGTGATGAGCATTCGAAACAGGTAATCGTTACCCAAGGCAGTCTGTGCGATGATGGCACACCAGAGCGTCTAGTAGAGGAAACCGTTGCAGCTTTCAGCCGGATCGACATCCTTGTCAACAGCGCAGCGATCTGGCAACCAACACCTTTGGAGGACATTACAGCCAGCGAAATCCGGAAATACTTTGAAATCAATTCCGTCGCCTCGTTTCTATGCGCCAAGGCAGCAGGACTGCAAATGGTGACACAATCAAGCGGCGGATCAATCATCAACATCGGTGACTGGGCCACGGTTCGTCCCTACCTAGATCATGCCGCTTATTTCCCCAGCAAGGGCGCAATCGAAACCATGACCCGTTCTTTGGCGGTGGAACTGGGACACCGTAATCAGCGAATTCGAGTGAATTGCATACAACCGGGTCCTGTCTTACTGGGGGAAGATGCAACCGAAGAGTTTGCCCAGAGAATGGCAACCAGCACGCTAGCGGGTAAGGTTGGTACGCCTGAGCATGTAGCACATGCAGCGCAGTTTCTCTGCGAGAACGACTTCGTGACCGGGACCTGCATTCCAGTCGATGGCGGACGCAGCATCTTTGCTCCCGATGGAATTCAAGCCGGGTTGAACAGTGGCTAATCGGCAAATTTCCAAAGGGGTTCGTAGCCACTGGTCGCGAAATCGTTAAACAACCCATCGACAGTCGACGCGGAACTGCGAACCAATCCCATTTTTGCCAAGCTACCAGGGCGTATACAGCCCAGATCGCTACGTCCAAGAGCTTCGCTGCCAGACCATGTTGCCATCTGCAAAATTGCTTGAGGATCAATATCGACACGATGCCGCCACAAGAACTGCGCCTCGCTCCACAGATTGAGGTCAGGATTGCTGGCTTTTGAATCTGTTCCCAACGCTACCCGCACACCACGCGATAACATTTCCGCCACCGGATGCGGACCATACTCAAAAAAATAATGCGTTCTCGGGCAGTAAACAACTGTCATTTGCGGGAATTTTGCAAGCTTCGTTATCTCTGACTCATTCAGATCATTTGCGTGAATAAGAAGCGAGCGTGGAGCCTGTGCTAACTTTTCAATCAACATCAGAAAGGGATTCTCTGACCACGGAAACAGATTGTCCCGCCAAACCCCCAGAGACTGAAGTGCCTCTGCAAAGGGCCCCGTTCCAGCTTGCAGTAATTCCCGCTCATACGGTGACTCCGCGACATGCATGGCTAGAACGCGATGCTTTGTGTTCGCTAACTGCAGGCACGCGTCAAGAGTTTCCAGCGAAGTAGAGTAGGGGGCATGAGGGCTCACACCACTACCGGGATCCAAACCAAGGTGAGTCGTCGCAAGTTTAAGACGTTCCGTTCCGCGCTCCGAACTCAACCCCAGTACCTCAGCAAAGGAGACCAAGTCCACACCGCAGGTATCCACCGGATACTCACACGGCAGTGTTGTGATTTCGCCAACCAGACAGGATCCAGTGCTGTCTCTTATACACATCTCCGAGCCCACGAGACCGAGGCTGATCT
>CAJXTM010000585.1 GCA_913061385.1 uncultured Rhodopirellula sp.
ACGTAAGGAGTCGTCGGCAGCGTCAGATGTGTATAAGAGACAGGAGTGACATACCTTACTACAAATTCCTGTTGTCCCATCGAAACAAGCAGGCCTTCCCTTGGTCCAATTCAGAAGAAACAAAATGGGCATCCGCAACTTGGGAGACTCTGCCCGAGATACTCTCTGTGAGGATGGGCAGTGACATGTCAGCCGAAGGAAGACTTCTCACTCTAACGCTCAAAACCATTGCCCAAGATCTTAATGAAAGCGAAATGAGCCTTGAATGGTCAAAAGCCGCGAATGAGGTGTGCGATGAATTGGCAGCTGCTCGCGACACGGACCCGAACCAGAAACTTCGCTTCAATCAAAGAGAGGCCTACGCCTCCATACTCAGTGTGGCGTGGCAGCGGCACGCGGTCGAAAATGTAAACCGACATCAACGCTGGTGGAATGAACTCATCAAACTACTAGGCGACGCCCCCGATGAACTGGTGGCTAGCACGTACTTAACCAGAGCGAGAATTCATCTGGAGCAAGCGGACCAAAAGACCGCGATTCAATTCCTGGAAAAGGCTACTGCGACGGAGTCGCTTTCCGAGTTAGCCGCTCATGATTTACTTTCGGGTTTTGCTATCCAACCCGTCGTGGCACTCTCAGAAGCAACTGAGCCAATTGATTCAGGTTCCAACGTTAAAAACTGCCTATCCACACTACAGCGATACCGGGATGCCATTGATAAGCGACAAACCATGCTTCGCCAACAGGGTCTATCCGAGTCGGATCCAGGTCACCGATACCAGAGCTTAATTCTTGCGATTCATGATTTGAATCATGAGATATTTACAATCGAGCTTGCTTCAGCCAGCAATCAAATCTTGCAATCTTTCGAGTTATTCTTCGACAAACTAGAACGCTGTGAGCGACTCGGGATTAACACGGGTCTGCAGTTGCGGATGGCCGATCGTGTGGCTGGCCTGTTGCGTAAGCAGGACCTTTATCATGACGTTGCGATGCTCTACGAACGTCTTCTTGAGAAGCATCCGAAAGATTCACGTGTGCGAAACCGCTGCTTCGATTCCTGGTATAGAACTGGACATCGCGAGCGAGCCAGAATGTTTTTGACGGATTTACCAACCACCGCCAATCTTGCAGGAAAAGCAAGAATATTGTTCGTTCAAACGCTCGATGCCATTCGTAGGCAACGGGAGATTACGTCGACGGAAACACTGCGAGAGCGTGCAGAAACGCTGCAGGCCTCGCTGCTTGTACCGAACACTCAGCCCGTCGACGATTCCACACGACAGATTCTCCGGTTCGTGTTGGCGATGATGCCACCTGATGACACTCGATTTTCAGAGTATTTTGGATCAAAAAACATGCGGGACCGTCTCTATGAGGCTTCGAAAAGCACATCAAACAATGCTTGGATTCATGGCATCGCTTATGGACTCATGAGATTTGAGACCCCACAGCGTAGAGCGGACTGGTTGGACTCCGTGTCCGGCAGTGTCGGTCTATCTCCGTTTCGACGAGCGATGCAGGAATCCATGGTTGACTCGGATATGGGGCGATATTGGTTTGCGATACGTCGACTGCTGAAAGCAGAAAGCATCAAGTCGAATCAGAATCGTGAACTTAGACTGACAGCAGCGAACTTAGCGCAGTTTTCGGGTGGGAACCTCGCAGCATCCGAGATTCTGTTAACCATCCCGCTCGAACAAATGACTGAGTCAGCGATCTTCAAACTTTGCGTCTACGACCTTATGTTCATTAAGAACCGCTCGATCCGCTTGGGTACCAAAGAGGTCGATGCAGAGCCCATCCGCAATCGATTGCTTAAGTACCAGCAGCACTTAGTCAAGAGTGAATCCAGCGACACACGGTTTCGTTCGTTGATCTCCGCGATGAAACATTTCTACCTGGACCTCCAGGAGCGACCCTCAGGCATTCAAAGGACCGAGATGCTGGACGCCCTCTGGTCAACCACTGAGGAGATGAAGAAACAATATCCGTGGTGGCCTGAGTTGCTAGTCTTTCAAGCCGATGTTGCCATGGAGACGCAACGCGAAGACATCGCTGAAGAGCTTCTCAAATTATCGATCAGTTCCGGTAATGATTCGTTCCAAAACTATCGGCAACTTATCAAACTGCTGGAACAAAAAGGAAACACCGAAGAGTCGGATAAATATCGAACTCAATTGGCCAAACAAGAGCAGCGTGGCTCGAGCGTTTGGCGGAACTACATCCTGGATAACCCAGCCTTAACGAATCCGTTGTCAACGTTAGGTTACTGCGACTCACTGTGTCGAACGCATGGAACACCTGATACTTTTATGCTCTATGCCGATGCAGCGATAAAGAGCTGTGCTGAGCGTGTATCCCCTGATCTTTACAAGGAACTGCTAGCGATTGCCCGCGACTGCGCGGAGGCGATTGAGGACGACCTGGGGCCGAAGAACCTTGGGCTGCTGGGACTTCGGCATCGCATTGCAACGGTGAGCAGAGATCATATTGCCAGTGAACGAGTTTTAGATGAGCTGAAATTGATGGCTCTTACAAATCCATCTGCCGGTGATGCGTTGGCCAAATGCTACCGTCGGCTGGGGAACACTCGTGAGACACTCCAAGCCCTATTGAAAGCGAACGAGCAGAAGCCATCAGAAGAACGCTACTATCAAATTGCTCAATGTTACAACGCGCTCATGCTAAAGGATGAGACGGAAAACACATTATTGAAGGCGATTGGACTCTATCCGAAGTCCGTGATAGCCAAGCAGAACCTGGCGGGATGGATCAGTCAGAACGAAGATGAAGGCATCGACAAGGAGCGTTTCCGTCGGAAGTTGTTTGATAAGTTTGGGAATGATATCCCAGACATTGCCAAGTTGGCATACGCACGGTTCTGCCAACATCTAGATGATGGAAATGAGCTGGATGAGGAAGCGGTGGATTATTTTCGCGAGCTCTCCGCGGGCGACGGTGAGCTGGCGATGACCGCCGCGCGAGACCTCCTGCGTTACGCCTCGAAAGCCATCCAATCGCTACCGGATGAACTAGAAACGACCCCAGCTTGGATGATCCAGGCCGTCCGCTTCAGCTATGAAAAACTCTGTTCAAAAAGAGTCGACACACCTCTTGATTTACAGAGACACTCCTACTCGCTCGCGTCCATGGTTCCGCCGATAAGCAATGAGGAGCAGGTAAAACTACTCAAAGTCGCGAGGGAGAAAGAAGGTGAATTACTCGCTCTTCGACTAGAACTCCGGCTGAACCGTTCCGTACGTTCGCGAAAAGAATTAATTTCGAGAATCGATGCATGGGCAGATACCGCAGTGAACACCAATGAGTATCCGTTGGAAGTCGCACAAGCAATCGTCTGCATGGAGCTACACAGCATTGATGCCCATGAGGTTGCATTGGAGCGTTTCCGAGATGTCATTTTGATCAACCCAGAACGACTACCCACCTACCTGTCGTTACTCAATGATCTCGGCCTAGAAGACCAAAGGTTCAAGTATGTGGAGGCGGCCCTGGCGACGCAGCAGAGCGACGAAAACCTAAGCAAAATCGGCCAGGCCTGCACACAATATTTGCTTAAAAACTCCTCCGCACAAACCGTTCAGCTTTCCCTTCGTCTTTTGAATTTGTCGCCCGAGAATATCGAACTATTGACCTTCGCATATCAATTGGGTTTTGCGAGAGGAGACCACCAGTCTGCCGCGGAGTACCTGTTGCAGATGAATCAACTACGCCCTGACCAGCCACTGATACTGAACAATTTGGCGATGTGTTTGAGCGAAATAGATGATCAGGGTGAACTCGCTGTGCAATACGCTGAGCGAGCTCACCAGCTCGCCGCCAACGACCCTTCGATCATTGACACGCTTGCAGTTACGTACCTCAAGAGAAACGAACCCGAACGCGCCATTAGGTACCTGCAGGATGCAATCGCGATCAAGAAAGAGCCGAGGTACCTTTTTCACCTCCTGATGGCATACGAAAAACTCGGTAAAGAGCAAGAGTATCGCCTGTCTCTTATACACATCTCCGAGCCCACGAGACCGAGGCTGATCTCGT
>CAJXTM010000586.1 GCA_913061385.1 uncultured Rhodopirellula sp.
TACACGTAAGGAGTCGTCGGCAGCGTCAGATGTGTATAAGAGACAGGTTTGGCACAGTGAAGAAAACACCAAAGGACATCGAACAAGAATGTTCCTCGTCGAGTTGTATAATTGTCACTCCGCTCAATTGTATAATTGTCACTCCGCTCAAGCAGAAATTCCAAACTGATTCCTAGCTAAATCCCTCATTCCAAAAACTGCACCATTGATGCGAAGTGATTCCAGCCAACCACGCCTTCAAACGGCTCTCGAATCTGTTCATCAAAATCCGCGGACCGCCTCCACTTACGCGACCGTCATTGATACAGCGCACCCAACTTTCATGCCGCAGCATCGTAGCATCGCAGCATCGTAGCATCGCACGACACCAAATTTTGCAACGCTAGGGCATCGAACATTTTTTGATGCACGAAAATTTTACTCGCGCATGATGACGCAAAGAGATCAAGTTGAAACGCAACTGAGAAATCCCCAGCAGAAGTGGTCGATCGACTATTCAGCACCAAAAATCCGGCGTGATTCAGGCAACGAAAATGCCACCTGTGCTGGGAACTCTCGCGCATCTAACACAATCTGCTGAGAAAACACTTGCCCTGACGGCAACGACCGCCCTCGGGAAATGAACCGAAAAGCATTGCCTCGTACAGTGAGGTAAGGCGCGTAAGTTCGTAGTTGTTCCATCGTCATGACTCCCTCAGAACGGAGCCAATCGATACTGAAACTAACACGTGCATTCCGTGGCGAGCGTGCATCCGTACTACCTTGCCCGAGACGCGAACGCATTTTGACAACTCGAGCGGCCAACCCATCTTCCATTCCTGGAATTGCATTCAACACTTCCACCGGCGCAAGGTTCACGTTGACCTTAACAATAATCGGCGTTGCATTATAAAAAGAGAACCCAGCTTGCAGATCTGGCACAACCTCTCGATAAGCGTCCGCCGTACTTTTCCACGGGCTACTCAACTTTTGAAAATTGTTTTCCTTGGGTAATTGCACAGGAACACCAATCAAATCGTAGACAGAGCGTATCTGGAAATCACCCTCTGAACCAATTTTGAGAACACCGCGTGTAACATCACTATCTGGTGTCAATACGCTCAAACCATTTTCTTGTGAGCCCGACTGCCGCTCTCCCCGCCTTCGCGTTTCTTCGGCTTCGTCGACCAAGAAATTATCAGCGGGCAGACTCGATTTATCCAGTGGACCATACAGTCGGTACGCGACTACATAGGTAGCGACCTCTTCTCCGTATTTCCTAGCAAGGTTATCAAACAGTAACGCGAGATCAGGATTGTTTACTAGAATCTTCCGTTCACCTTTTGGAGTAAAAAACGACTCACCACCATAAACGGTCCAAAAGTCCTCCAAACAAAGATCCTTACGATTCGAAGAAGGCTGCGTTATCCGACCTGCCAACTCATTTTCCGTACCTACCGACATTGGCTTTCCTGTCCATCCGCTTCGTTCGTCGGCTCCATATAGGATTTTCCGCGTCATACCGCGCACGCCGAGTAAATCATCAAGGTGATTGAGTGGTTGATTGCGAGCTCCACCATTTCCTGAAAGCGAACTGTAATACGAGGACTCAGCACCAAAAGGACGAGGCTCCTCATCCTCATCGATCCAATCTAAGATCGCATCCGCAAGTCGTGGCGTAACCAATGGAAAGCAAAGCAACATCCGCCGAGCCTCCAAGGCATGTTCCATGTCGCGGGGGAGCTCGTTTAGATTTAACTTCCGTGCCTCATCAGACACCCCCGAAGCCCATTGACTCCCAAACCCGCGCCTACAAAAAATCTCAAATTCCCCATAGTTCCGCCCCCTTTTCGACAACATACTGCCATGCCACTCATCCAAATTAAATGCGTAAGCGGGGCCCTTCTGATCTGCAGTGATTTTAGAGGCAACGTACTCGATACCCGAATCAGACAACGACATGGCGACTCGCGACTTACCTGCAGCCACAGAAGCAATATTTTCGACCAGCATAAGCTCGGTAAATACATATGCTTGAAACGTGAGAAACAAGATGACGATGCAAACCGTAGGGAGTACAAACCCAGTTACATCAGAACGCAGACCTTTGATTCTGTTTCTCCGTTGGCAGCGAGTTCGCAATCCACGAAGTAGAGAAAAATTCGCAATCATGTCATTACCTACCACCTTGATCTGACAGTGAAACAACTGCCTACGCCAGACAAGAAGATTACGAGAACAGGGAAAACGCAGCCTTGTGTGGTCTAAACGAGTGCGAGGCCATGCCAATACCGCTGAAATCAAAATTACAAGGATGTTGGTCACTCGCGCTGCATCCACGCTTCACCACGAGCGTCTCACTACACAAACACGAAAAACTCTACTACGCATCAGACTGCATTTCTGTTTCATAATGGCATCAGCTTTCCAGCACAATCACCGAAAGCAAACTTATGAAGCTCTGTACTTCACGAAGAGCTGTCTTAACAAAACATTCGAAACCTATCTCGCAGTCTCCACGATATTAAACCAATCGCAACAAGACAGACCTTAAGAAATACGTTGACGCCTCAACCGATTGCCCCATCAACCTGAGCAAAGCAACAGAGCTGGAAAATGGAAAGTCAGCAAGCAGACCTAGCGAAATATCGCCGACGCGGCGCCCCCGGCTCCCCCTAGAATCGTTGAAAAATAATCATCCACGGTCAATTCAAGCTCAAGTTGGGCCTGATGCTGATGCACAGGATCTACAATCCGAAAGGGGTCATCCAATGTCAATGATGCAAATGCAAAATTTGCGTCGAGTCCAAAAATATTACTAGTCGTTTCTGCATCAACAAGGATCCCGCTCACAAAACTAAACCCGCTGGTTTGCGCTGCACCACCAGCCCCACGCACCGCCTGAACCTGCTTCTTTTTGATGGGCATCACGGATTGTAAGCCAAAATCCGCCAACAGCTCTGCATCCCTCGTCGAAATTTGTTGCGAAGCGACGCTCTGCGGTTCAGCTGCTGTGACAAACGCATCCCGAACAAGGGAAGGGAGGCAAAGGAAAATTAAACATGTCAAGAAAGAAGTCTTCATCAACAATGGCTCCGATAAAAGCTTGCATTGGGCAGGTAACGTCCGGTACGAGTGTGAAATCGGATAGGTAACTATTGTTTCTCCACAGCAAACTTACGGCGCAATTATGAAAAGACATCGGCTGCACAACCTTTGAGGAAAATATGGAATAGATGCCGCGTTAGGGCTATAACACGTAGCAACCTCCCGTGCAGCAAAAACACGGCTCGCCGGAACCGACGGATGCTTAATCGACGCTCCCACGATTCGCTGCGATCACAAAAGCTGCAGCCTTGCCACACAAGTGATCGCTGCAGAGTCCACCGCAGCAAGTATGTCGAGCAATTGAACGAACTGATTGGCACCGAACCGAGTCATCTTTGTTCATGAAGCGGACCCCCTAAAATCGACACAAGTATAAAAGCAATTACAAGCACTAAATCTATCGCAACAAAGGCCCTATTGTCGCGTCAGACGTTGTCACTGCGAGGTCAAATACAACGCCCACAAAACCCACAAGCGTCACAATCTGAAGCCAGGGAATTGCTCTGTAACGCCTGTACACGAAGTATGGATTTCAAAACAGGAAAATACGTCACGTATCGGCAAAAGCAAGAAAGTTGATGAATTTGTTTCATTGTTTCTCGCCTTGCTTGAGTGTCGGGACAAACATCCCCACTCAAACATCAGCCCGAAATCATTCAGCCGTTCAGTGCAGCTGAAATCCATAACCCTTCCGAGTAACTTATCATGAAACGCCTTGCTTGCCTTTTTGCTTGCCTTATCTCTGCCCCCTGCATCGCCGAAGACTATGACCAATTCGGGATTGGTGGAATTGAGAGTCTTTCCAACGCTGAAGCACAAACAGTGCGAGGTGCTGGAGTTGACACGTTCGTGTCATCCTTGGCAACTCAATCATTCAACTTTGCGATGGCAGATCGAGATTCGGGTTCGGTTTTCAACATGAATTCAAATGCACCTGTCTCTTATACACATCTCCGAGCCCACGAGACCG
>CAJXTM010000587.1 GCA_913061385.1 uncultured Rhodopirellula sp.
CTACACGTAAGGAGTCGTCGGCAGCGTCAGATGTGTATAAGAGACAGCTCCAGACACTTAGAGGGCTGGGAAAAGCCGGAATCAGTCGATACTGATTTAAAGCTGATTGATGGCGAACTTGAGATGTGCCGTCAAATCCTGCAACGAATGCGATCGGCTGCTGGGGATTCCATGGCTCAGCGTTGGGATCGAACAACCGTGGGCGATCTAATCGATCAGACCTTGGAAGGTGTTAGAGATCCGCACCGTGTTGATGTCACCGACGGAACAGCGGCTGTCGAAGGCCAGGCACTTTGGGTTCCTCAAGAAGCTGTCGCACAAGCAGTCCGAAATCTGATTCACAATGGACTGGACGCCAGCGGAGAAATGGGACGAGTAAGAGTTGAGCCACAACTCATCGCCGAGCATCTGCAAATTTCAGTCATGGACTCAGGGCAGGGAATGAGCCAAGAAGTGCTTGGCCGCGCGTCTGACCCTTTCTTTACCACGAAGGAGCCTGGACGAGGAATCGGACTGGGACTGTTCCTGACGCGAAATGTCATTTCACAACTGGGTGGCCGACTTGAATTTCGATCTGCTTTGGGGCAGGGGACTGAGGCAGTTGTGACAATACCGTTGGGCAAGCAAAAAAAACCGACAGGACAGCCGGAATAGCTTGTTACGCTACCCGAATGGTGGAAAACCACGGTCTTTCCCGTACTCGTGATCGCCATCCATCGCCTTACAGCTAGAATAACAGAGGACGCCACTCAGTCTTATTTTAAGGCCACACGAGCAATGATGATCGAACCCACGCCCGAATCCACTCCGGTACATGACTCAACAACCGTCGGTGCGAGCAGTATTTTGCTGGTCGATGACACCTTTGTACTGCGTGAGCGTCTATCAATGGCAATGCAGCAACGTGGCTTCCGCGTTGAAACTGCGGGGAATTTTGAAGAAGCGATCGAGGTATTTCGAAAAAGACCCACAGAACTGGCGGTACTGGATCTTCGGATGCCGGGCAAGAGTGGCTTGGAACTGCTCCGCAAGCTTTTGCAAATTGAGCCAGAAACTCGCATCATTATCCTATCGGGTTTTGGAAGTATTCCAGCGTCGATCGATGCCGTCCGAGCGGGCGCTGTCAACTTTCTCAGCAAACCGGCTGATGCAGACGACATTCTGTCTGCGTTTATGCGAGGTGATGAGCCATCCGTACCCGATGGAGCGGTCGCATTCCCAGCACCGTCATTGGCCCGCAACGAGTGGGAACACATTCATCGTGTTTTGTCGGACTGCGGAGGAAATATCAGCGAGGCAGCCCGACGTCTGGGAATTCACCGCCGTTCCCTCCAACGGAAACTCCGCAAACGGGCTCCTGAGGATCCCGCCGTCCCTGACGCTCCCGAGGAAGACCAACTGGATGACTGATTGCTGCTTAGGCTTCGCTTTTAAACGAAGCAGAGAAGCGTTCGCTGCCAAGAAAAAACGGTGCGGCCGCTCAGTAGCGTGGATTCCAAGTATTCTCGTCTAAGCGGCGTTCGAGTTCTTCCGCACTCATGACCTCCGCTACCCCATCGACTTGCGCCGCTTGTGAGACAGCCACTGCAATCTGACGCGTCAACTCGCGAATGTCGCTCAGAGGCGGCAGCAGCGGTCCACCAGGGCTGTTCATTGCAGGTGCAGCATCCCGAAGCGCGAGTGCAGCCGCCATGAACATTCCCTCGGTGACTCGTTTTGCCTTCACCGTCAAAACAGCCAACCCGATCGCAGGAAATACATAACTGTTGTTGCATTGTGAGATCACGTGGGACACGCCTTGATAGGTCACCGCTTCGAATGGGCTACCGGTGGCCACAATGGCCTTACCTTTGGTCCACGCAATGATGTCAGCGGGTTTCGCCTCTGCCCGCGAAGTAGGATTCGACAAAGGGAATATCACAGGAACGTGTGTATGCAGAGCCATCTCCCGCACAACTGATTCCGAGAACACGCCAGCTTGCCCTGTCGCACCGATCATCACTGTTGGCTTGGCATGACGCACGACTTCCTCAAGCCCGATGTGCTGCTGTTCGTCGCAGCCCCAATTTTGCAAATCGCTCAATGCATGCGAGAAGGGCTGGTGAATGGGTTTCACATCAGCCCGTCCCTGATGTAACAAGCCACCACGATCAATCAGATAAAAGCGGCTGCGAGCTGCCGATTCATCCATTCCCGATGCAACCATCGTCCGCAGCAACTGACGTGTAATGCCAGTTCCCGCAGAACCAGTACCGAGGATCACAAAACGCTGCTCTTCAAAACTTCTGTTGGTTGCTGCAATCGCAGCCAAAATCGCACCCGTCGTCACCGCTGCAGTACCCTGAATGTCATCATTAAAAGTGCACAACTCGTTTCGGTAATACTTCAAGAGACGTTCTGCATCGGCAGATGCAAAATCTTCCCACTGCAACAGCACGTTCGGATAACGCATTTTCACGGCCTGAACAAATTCTGCAATGAACGAATCATACTGATCACCTTTGATCCGTTCGTGCCGCCAACCAATGTACTGCGGGTCACTCAATAGTTCGTGATTGTCAGTTCCCAAGTCAAGCATCACAGGCAATGTTCTTCGTGGGTGGATTCCACCACACAGCGAATAGAGTGACAATTTCCCGATCGGGATCCCCATGCCTCCAACGCCTTGATCACCCAAGCCCAAAATCCGTTCGCCATCAGTAACAACAATGATGTCAACTTCATCGGGAGCGTTGGAAAGGATTCCGTCGAGTGAACCACGATCGGGGAAAGACAGAAACATGCCTCTTGGGCGGCGATAAATGTGACTGAATTTTTGGCACGCCAACCCCACAATCGGCGTGTACACGATCGGCATCATTTCCTGAACATGATTTAACAACAGGCGATAGTAAAGCGTCTCGTTTTCATCCTGTAATTGTCTTAGAAAAACGTGTTTATCCAAGTCAGTTGCCTGCCCCCGATACGCCTCATACGCCCGCTCAGCCTGCATTTCCAACGTCTCTACATGCGGTGGCAGCAAACCCCGCAACCCAAGCTCCCGACGGTGGGAATCACTGAAAGCTGTACCGCGATTCAACAATGGATCCTCGATCAACTGCCGGCCACGCTTGCCAAGCAAACTGGCCCCCTGCGAAGACTGCTTACACATATTCATGCCTCGGTTTCTCAAAAGTGCGGCGCAAAACGCAAACAACGCGCAACACAAAATCATGCCCTAAAAACAGAACAAAAACCTCTCATTTCACCACCCCGATAATGCCTGACCCAAAGTTCAGTCAAACACCCGCCCATGACGATATTGCTCATCCTGACCGGCTGCAGCAGTCAACGCCGCAACATTCGACTTCGTGAAGAACCCTTCGTAACCATGACACCGCTCAACGTACTCTGTGATCAAAATAGAATAAGATGAATGCTTGGAAAAAATCTGCTTTAAATTTGGTTCATCAAGACATTCACCAACAACGTGAGCAAGAAAGGCAACACCTTTGTCTTTCAGAGTGTTGACAACGTAATCAACATTTTTCTCGCCCGCACCATGGTCACCATCACATACTTCGTATGCCATGTGATGCATGCGACGCCCGAAATTACGGACAAAATCTTCCGTCGGCATCGGTAGATCCTCAAATGAATTCACAAAGGAAGGTGTATTATTCGCCGTAAAAACCTTGGCTGGCGACTGCTTGTCATCTTCAACATGCGGATTGCGATTCACGTTAGTTGATGAGTTCATAGCCGCGATGTTGTAAGCACCCCAGAAGTAATAGTTCGACATTGCCAGAAACTCCAGAATCGCGTCCTCTCTCTCTCCTGCCAAGACGCGAGTGGCCATGTGATCCAAGCCCATGACCAGAGGATTAAGTCGCTGCTGCCTCGAAAACTCATCTACCGCAGCTAATTGCGACAGCGTATCGCTTGGCAAATGAATCGGCTTGCCCAGCCGCAAAGCGTCAAAGTCATCCAAATCAACCTGACAATAGCCAATCCGATTTCCGGTGTAGTCAGACGGAAATGAAACTGTCTCTTATACACATCTCCGAGCCCACG
>CAJXTM010000588.1 GCA_913061385.1 uncultured Rhodopirellula sp.
CTACACGTAAGGAGTCGTCGGCAGCGTCAGATGTGTATAAGAGACAGCCCTTCAGGTATGCATTACCCAGGTTAAGCTGAGCCAACGCATTCCCTTGCTCTGCCGCGAAGCGGAACCACTTCACCGCTTCTGCATAGTCTTGTTTAACACCTTCGGCGTTGACGTAAGCAACACCCAGCTTGTGCTGAGCAGCTGCAACCCGTTGCTCGGCTGCCAAGCGGTACCACTTGACAGCTTCTGCGGAATCCTCTGTTACACCCTCGCCTTTCGCGTACATCGATCCGAGGTTGAATTCAGCGTCCCCATCTCCCTGTTCAGCCGCCAATCGGTACCACTTCAACGCTTGTGCGTAATCTTGTTGTGTTCCTTGGGCAGTGGCGTACATCCCACCGAGGTTATTCTGCGCTGCAGCATCTCCCTGCTCAGCCGCTAGGCGATACCACTTCATTGCTTGTGTGTAGTCCTGTGGCACACCTCGACCTGTGCAGTATTGTAAGCCCATACCGTTCTGCCCCTTCGCATCCCCCTGCTCTGCGGACATGCGAAACCATTTGCATGCTTCAATGTCATTCTGTGGCACGCCATCGCCGCTGGCGTGCATTTTCCCAATCTTAAATTGCGCATGCGCGTCACCTGCTTTTGCGCGTGCTAATGCCTGCTCTATATCCGCTGACATGGGCTCTTCGTTTACAGAACACCCGCACAGGGACAACAAGAACACAAATACGAAAACGCCCAACAAATTCCAGTCACTCATGTTCACTCCACTGTGCAAAATTCTCCACCACCTATTAACCCTATCGCAGCGGTGTAACACAGACACACGAAAACTCGTTGATATTGAGAAAGCGACGGGGCTGCGTTCGCAAGATTTGCCTTGCAATGAACGACTGAAACCTAATGCCAATCTCCTTTGAGACCGAGTCTGGGCTGAAGCAGGATTAGCCCGCCGACGCTCGGAAAGTGGGTTGGCCGGATCTTCCCGATCCGATACATATCGTTGGAACTGGAACAAGACGAACCATCAACGTCTTCCGGTACTTGCAATTCCACATAAAAAAAGCAAATGGAATTCACTTCACAATTGCCCCGAGTCAAGGCGACGTCGGTGAATTGGTAGCACACCGAACCAGAGCATCCAATTCGGTCAGCCGTTTCAACTGCTCAAGCCCATCGTCAAGCTTAGCGGAGTGATCGAACCGAATTTTGTCAGCTTTTTGACAGATTTCAAAAGTTGCTACTGTAGGTTTTTGCCGGAAAAAAAAGCGTCTCCAATATCAGCAGTCGTGTGAGGTGCTTCCGTCTGGTTCAGTAATCACAGATATCCAGAGCTTTAAACTCGTCAAGTATTCGAGTGTTTTGCCGTAGTCTAAGCGTTCGTCAGCGAGTCGCGTATTTGCATTTAAAAGCGGGTGCGAGTTGTCTGATGTATCCATTTATTTCAGGTCGTCATCGTTGACCTAATTCCGACGACAGCAGGAGAACAATTGGACGTAACAATCACGCTCTTCAAACTTTAACCATGACGCATCAACATCACACACTTATTACGTTGGCAAGCAACAATCGACTTGAAAACAGCCACCTTCGTTGGCAATGTATTTTGGCAAGAGCTTCAACCAGATCATTTTAAAAAATGTGGGCTTAGTTTCTTACAACCGGTACTCGTAAAAGTTCAAACATATTCTTGGCGGCGCGGTTCACTGACCACGGCTCACTCATCCTATGCAAGATCGCCTTAGGATCTGTAGCGACACCTATCTGAGAGACTATTTCCCCGACGTTTTTGCGGAATTACATAATCACCTGAATTTAGCATCCCACATAAAAGCCACTCACTGTTAACGGCGGGTGCAACAAGTACCTCCTCTGCGTTACACTTCACGAACCAAACAAAGTTTTTTTTGCGGCATGTAAGACGGCAAAGACGGCTTTCACTTTGTATCGGGCGATTAGCTCAGTTGGTTAGAGCGCTGTGTTCACACCGCAGAGGTCACAGATTCGAATTCTGTATCGCCCACTTCTTTCCGCCCGTGTTTTGCGATGTTTCGGATGACGGGGACCCCTAAGGGACCCCGCTAATCCCCTTGACATACTCTTGGCCTACGGGTTCTGATCTGCTTTTACGCTTACAGGATCGGAGGCAGACATGGTTGCGAAAAAGTCAAAAAGTAAGCCGAAGAAACCTAGCAAAGGGTTTCCGTTGTACGCTCACTCTAACGGGCAATGGTGCAAGACGTTCAAGGGCGAGAAACATTACTTTGGACCTTGGGACGATCCTCAAGGTGCTTTAAAGGTTTGGAAAGAGTTTGAGGCAAAACACGTCCTCGGTATGCAGCCAAAGACGTCCAATGACTCAGGTGGTGCAACGGTTGTTGGGATGGTTACTGGTTTCCTTGACTCCAAGCAAAACAAGGTTGACCGAGGTGACCTTTCGCCACGCACTCTCAACCAGTACGTGATCGCGGGGAGGTGGTTAGTTGATGGCATCGGTCGTCACAGACTCATTGAAACCATCGGCCCCGCAGACTTCACCAAACTTCGAAACTCTTTCCCTGCAAACTGGGGCACTGTGTTTAGCGATGCTCGCATCATGCATGTCCGCACGATGTTCAAGTGGGCGTACGACAACGATGTGATCGACCGGCCCGTGAAGTATGGTAGCGACTGGAGTAAGACACCCAAAAAGAGAGTCAGGCTTGAGCAGCAGGCGAAGCAGGGCAAGGAGTTCACCAAGAAAGAGACGCTCGCACTGCTTGAGGCAGCACAACCCCAAATCAAGGCGATGATCTTGTTGGGACTCAATGCGGGATATGGCAACCTCGATTGTGCAAGGCTCAGAACAACAGATGTGAAGGGTGTTTGGCTCGATGTCCCGCGAGGAAAGACGGGTCAGAAACGCCGCTGCTGGCTGTGGCAGGAAACCCGTGATGCAATCAAGGCGGTAATGCGAGAACATGACGGCGAGGAACCACTATTCAAGACGGCAGCAGGGAATTTGTGGGTCGATGAGGACACTGGTCGCAACAACCTAACAAAAGAGTTCCTGAAGTTACGCAAACGGACTGACTGCAACCGCAAGGGGGTCGGCTTCTACTCGTTCCGCCACATGACTGAGACAATAGCCAGTGATGCACCTGTGAAGAACGTGCAACCTGTCATCGACCTTATCATGGGACATGACGATGGGACTATGGCGAGCAATTACCGTGAGTCGATCAGCGACAAGAGAATCAAAGACGTTTGCCAACACTTGAGGGGATGGTTGTTCGATGCTTGATGACCAACAAAAGGCACAACTGCGTGAATTGATGGAATTGCGAGACGAGTACAAATCCGACCCGTCCACACCTGACTTTGTGTTTGAAGATCTAGACGAGTGCATAGACAACCTGCTGAACCACGGCAGAGCGTTCATGTTCGACGTGACGCCCGTTAACCTAGACTCCCTGCGTGAGGTCACTGGTTCAGAGAGCGTGTTAACCGTCAAAGAGTCTGCGAGGGTGCTAGGAACCAGTCCGCAATCAGTCCGCAACATGATTAAGACAGGAAAACTCAAGGCAACCCAGATCGGCACGGGATCACAACGCAAGGCGTACACGATCAAGCGTAGTGATCTCGACGCACTGGCAAAGATTCAGGAAGAACCAGCCGCTAAGCCAAAACGCCGCAAGAACAACGGTCAGGATGATAACCGCTGGGGTCTTTGACTCGTGCTGGTGGGCTGTGAAGTCAAACCGCTCTGCCCCGAGTGGCGGGGTTTTTGTTTATGCTGTTGCTGGTCTGAAAACCTTTAAACACTGGGGCGAGCGTGAATCTTTTTAAGTGTGCTGTTGTTTGTGTGGTCGTTGTTGTAGTTTGCGGATGTGATCGGGGGCAGCCAACACCACCAGTTGCCAGCAACCCCACATCCGACCCCACACCCGTTGAGGACATGGAGTTACCTGAATCAGCCAGTGCCATTGGCATGGAGTTTAAGTTGATTCCTGCTGGCACGTTCACGATGGGTGATGCGAGCGGTGAAGATGACGAGACACCTCATGAGGTGA
>CAJXTM010000589.1 GCA_913061385.1 uncultured Rhodopirellula sp.
GCTTTCATGCATTGAACTGTCAGATTTACGGGGCGAGCGTAAGGACAATCTTTCCAGCCAGGCTGCCCTCATTGTGAAGGGTGGCGGCCTCCTGTTGTCGATGTGCTTCGGCAACCTGATCTAATGGAAGTTGTAAAGAAATGTTGGGTTGCAGTTTTCCGCTTGCCATCCAGCGATTGATTTCTTCAGCGGCGGTCTTCATTTCGAGGGCGGTTGCTTTAAACATCACAAAACCGTGCAGCGAGCATTCTTTGACATAGAACGGGCCAACTGGAAAGACGGGCCTCGCGTCTCGCCCTGCCATCAGAACCATGCGGCCGCGGGGGGCCAGTAGCTCGATCGCCTGATCAAAATTTGGCTCGCGGCGGGTTTCCCAGAATATGTTCACTCCCTTGGGTGCCACCTCTAAAACGCTGGATTCGATTGAGTTCTGTTTGTAATTGATCGCTACATCAGCACCAAGTTCCTGTAAGCGAGCGTGTTTCTGTTGATTGCCCGCTGTTGCAATTACCCTTGCACCACATGCCTTGGCCATTTGTACGACCATGGAACCAACACCTCCAGTCCCTCCGATGCAGAGCACTGTTTCGCCAGCCTGCAGTCGGGCCTCTCGGAACAGTCCAAGATGAGCGGTCATGCCTACCAATGCGCACGCTGCAGCAGTTTCGAATTTGACTTGGTCCGGTAATGGGTAGCACCAGTCTTCGTCAATGCAGATAAGTTCAGCAAAGGTTCCTTGGCGGCCCTGCAGTCCTTGGTTTGTGCACCAAACGCGATCTCCCGGCCTGAAGTTTTGCACTCCTACTCCGATTGATTCGATGACGCCGGACGCATCGCAGCCGAGGATGTACCGATCGTAAATTTCCGATGCAACGGATCCACTACGTAGATACGTATCGATTGGGTTTACGGATACTGCATGCACACGAATGCGTACTTTCCCGTGACCCGGTGTTTCGGGTTCAATCTCTTCGACTTTGATGACCTCGGGACCGCCCGTTTTTTCGATGTAGGCTGCTTTCATGATGAGGACGACTCTTTAGAAATTTCAAAGCGAATCAATGGCTGCGGTGAAAAGCGTTGAACCGTGCAACGCACAGAAGTGCCGAAGCGATCCTCGCCTCAACTGATGTAGAGATGACGGGCATAACGCCAGTCTGCTTTAACGGGGTGAGCGAGTTGACTTGGACATTTCACGTAAGAAATCCTCGGGTGGCAAAAGATCAATTCGATCCCTGCGTTCAGAGGGTAGCTCGTTGTAGCGGTCTTCGAGGCTAAGATTGTCTTCGAAACGCTGCATGTATTTCCGCCTTAGTGATTCCTCACACCAGACACGCAGTGTCACAAGTTCCGTGAGTGGGTTGCCCATCGAAACGACTTCCAGCATTTCAAGAGCACTGTCTGGTAATGGAAGTTTGATCGTATCCAATTCTTCTCGACGAAGCAGTGCAGGTCGTTCAAGTCGTGAGAAGAATCGTGACGAGGGCAAGCGACGGTTTGAATCACGGGGTTTCGTTTGTTGGGGTGATTCTGTTTCGCTCTGCTGTGTGATGGTCGCGTTTTTTGAGCGTGATCCACCAATCACCATGGTTGCGATGGTCGCCTGTTTTGCCTCTTCCGCGGTACGGAATACATTAGTTAGTGAACGCAGGTCCTCGTAGAATGCTTTTGTGACAGCGTCGCCCTTGTCGAGCCTTTCCTGTAGGACGACTCCCAGTGAAAAATTGATCCAGTCGGTCGTCTCGTCATCCAAACGCATGCTTGAGCGTCTTGAAATGGAGAAGTAGGTCCGGTCAATCGCTTGTTTTATTGCCCCTCGTCGTTCGGATGGCTTGCTTGACTCGATCTGGTCGCGTAGTTCGGTCGGTAGAGTTTGACGCCATATCGCATAGACTTGCATTGTTTCCAACAGTAGTTGGGAGTCCGGTTGTGCAGTCACGCTTTCCGCGGTGTTGCGGATTCGGCTTTGGTTGGTTGGGTTCATACGGCTAAATTGATCCCAACGTGAATTGAGTTGGTCCATTTGCTCTAGCGTCATTCCATCCAACGCGATCTCCCGCTCTGCTGCAGCCGCTTCGGTCAGTTGGTCTGCTGCGTTGTCCACACTGATGTCGCCGATTTCTTTTGAAGCAGCAATCATCTGTGCCCAGCTTTTGTCTGCCGAGAGTTCACGCATCAGTTTGAGATCCCCACCGTAGTTGTAGGCATTCAAGTTCCCGGCGATGGCAAGGTCTTCAAGTTCGTTTTGATAGGCGTTGGATCGTAGTGTGTTCTCGACCACGTAAGTTGCTAATCCAACGATGAGACACAGTAGCAGGATGCTGATCGGCAGTTGCCACCGTCTCTTGCTGGTTCTGGAAATTGGCTGATCTTTGAGGATGTCGGCAACCACTAGCTCAAGGGTGGACTCAACCAGTTTCATACTGGGCGAAGATCCAGGCAGGTCTTCAAGCAGATCCCAACCGGTTTGTAGGTGTTGGAGTCGCGATCTCAATTTCGCATTAGTTAGCAGGCGATTCTCGAGATCGGACTGTTCCTGACGCTGGAGTTCACCATCGAGATAGGCAACCAGCAATTCATCGTCGGGATCGAGTGGAGCATTGTCAGGGATGGTCGATACGCTCATCACTTTTCCCCCTGGACGCGTTCGAAGTCTGTTTTTTCTATCTCGCTGTTGATCAAACCAGTGTCGATATAGGGTTGCAGCAACTCCTTCAGGTTGACTCTGGCTCGACTCAACAGCGATTTCACTGCTTTGGTTGTCAGGTCCATTGTTTCAGCAATTTCTAGATAGCTCATGTTTTCAAATCGAGAGAGCATCAGTGCCATCCGCTGGCGTTCGCTGAGTGCTGAAACCGCAGCACGAACCACGCTGGCTCTTTCATCACCTTCAACCATTCTGGTCGGCATCATGCCACTTGCTTCGAGTGCTGTTGCCGCTAACAACTGTGGACTACTGGGTGAATCTTCTGTTCGTGGCGCATCGACTTCGCTGACTTCTTTTCGGCGACCGAGTGATCGTGCCGCGTTGCGAGCTACATTCCCGGCGATCGTAAATAACCAAGTTGAGAATTTAGCACCTGGTTCGTAGGTTTTGCGAGCCCGGAAAACTCGCATGAATGTCTCTTGCGCTAAGTCCTCTGCCAAGTCGTGCCGTGGCCCAATGGTGTGCATCAGTCTGACCAGTCTTCCCTCGTAACGCTGCATCAGCTCGGCAAAAGCACTGGCATCGTCATCACGCACGCGCAGCATCAACCGGACGTCCGGATCGGACTGCTGGTAACGTAATGCGGTGGATTCACTGACAGCCAAGTGAATTTTTTCTAGTGGAGGTTTGGGCAGAAATGACAAGCCTATTCTACTGGTTACCAACCATTTACGTGACCATAGGTTTCGGTGCGAATTCGATGACTTGGGAAATGGCCTGAAATCAGCTCAGGATTTCGTGAATAACGTGCCCAAAGTCCTGTTCAAGGCGTTGGTGTCCGGCGGCGTGGAGTCGGTGGGAATGCAGTCCCAGTTGGTGCAGTAAGGTTGCGTGTACGTCAGTAACGTAATGAGGAGATTCCACCGCGTGGAAGCCAATCTCGTCAGTGCTGCCGTGGGCGAGACCTCCCTGTATTCCACCACCTGCCATCCATACGCTGAATCCGTGCGGATGATGGTCGCGGCCATTGGAGCTTTGTGAGCCTGGTGTTCTT
The DNA here is from genome assembly GCA_913061385.1 of uncultured Rhodopirellula sp. GTDB lineage: Bacteria > Planctomycetota > Planctomycetia > Pirellulales > Pirellulaceae > Rubripirellula. Next base: position 3,702 of record CAJXTM010000589.1, read on the forward strand.
CCAAACTCGGTCGCGAAGACCACTAAGGTTTCATCCAGCATCCCGCGTTGTTTCAGGTCTTGCAATAGACCCGCAATGGGACGGTCCACTTGCATTGCCAATTCTGAATGTTTCGCCTTCAGGTTTGAGTGTTGGTCCCATGCACCTGCCGCACCGTCCCCATGCATGATCTGAATGAAACGCACTCCATTCTCAGCAAAACGCCGTGCTGCTAACAACTGTTCACCGAATGCTCGTGTTTCTTTTTGGTCGAGACCATAAAGACGGCGGGTTGAGGCTGTCTCTTGATCAAATCGGATCACATTGGGAACTGCTGCTGTCTCTTATACACATCTCCGAGCC
>CAJXTM010000590.1 GCA_913061385.1 uncultured Rhodopirellula sp.
TGTATAAGAGACAGGACCTGGCCGAACCAGAAGAGCCTTGGAGTTCAGCCTAGTAAAACTTCCGTCGACGAGTGGTGTCGAGAGATTGAGAGTGCCATCGCGGTCGACCCACAGGGTCAAGTCAGACTCACTCGCGGAGGACGCCGATGGGCCTTTCGAAAATATGGTTTGCGCTTCGGATGTAAACTTGTCGATTTGGAACCAACCAGAAACTGTCTGCGCATGGGCGTCATTGAGCTTCGCATTGTCATTAACAATCGCATAGCTTTCGGTAGTTCCATCAAAGCGAACTGCGTTGTCAAATCCCAACGGGCCAGCATTGAGTTCATGGCTGACGTGCGAGTAGTTGCCATCGATTTGGTTTGTCGACGAGTCGTGCATTTCAGTCCCATCAAACTCGTTCATTCCCCAGCGAGCATTGGCTGCTGGACCAAAGGCCAGATAAAGCTTTCGTACTTCTGTATCGCTGAGTGAACTATTGAAAATTGCAACTTCGTCAAGCCATCCGTAGAATCCCGACAGTTTGGAGGGGGAATTACCAAGGTGCCAATCACCGGACTCGGATCGAATCTCAGAGTTTTTATCAAAGGTGACCGAATTTTGTTCCCGTCCGTTTAGGAACAGTTTCATTTCGCCTTGTTCTGCGTCCACCACTGTGGCGAAGTGATACCAGCGCCCCGGTTCGATTAGGCCAGCTTCGGTCGTTAACTCATGTTGGCCGGGTTTGTTGGCTAGCCCCATCCCGACGTGCAGAAATCCACCGCGTCCAACCCAGAAAGTGTTCTCGCGGTTGCTGCCATTTTCGGTGTAGTCCGTGTTCCCGGTTCCCGGCGATCCAAGGAAATAGATTGCTTGCCAATCGATGTCCGTGCGGTCCACCATGAACCAGCCACTGATGGTCTGACCATCGAGTCCAGTGGGCGTGAAATCGCTTCCCTTGACATAGCTGAGTGTGTCACCCGGGAATCGTACCGCTGTATTTTCTCCTACAATCGCACCGGTTTGGTGTAATTCAACGCTGTCACCGTAGACTCCGTTGTGACCATTTCCTGAGGAATCAACTGCCTCTGGCCTGATCGATTCCCCCAGCCGCCAGTAGGCGTCGGGCTTACGTTGCAGGACTCGGTCAGGATAAAGCGCCCGTTCTTTGAGCTTGATTGTTAACGGTTCGGCATTGGCAACGTTTGGGTTGGCGATCACATCACCGTTGATGGCGTCCATCACGATGGCAGCCGCAGTGACATTAACACTTGCCCCCGCAGGTGCGTTGGCATAAATGCTCCCACCGGCATTGACCAGCTCAACTTGTCCGAGGCCGACGTTGATATCGCCGCCGATCAGAAGGTCAGGGCCTGTCGCATCAACTGCATCGGAATCGAAGTAATCATTTTCGACACGCAATAAACTGAACGTGCTGATGTCGTCGGTGCTCAGGCTGGGCTGCCAATCATCAGTAATCGCGCTGGTGGGTGTAATCTCAACGATACTTAGCGACCCTTTGAAATCAAGACTCCCCGTTTCGAAGTCCATTCCCTGAATCAGCATGTCCAATGGTGATTGATTGACAATATGAACTCTTGGCACCGTCCCAAGGATAGGTTTTCCGGACAATTTGTTCACGATTGTCGACCCAGGTTTGGTACTCGAATCGGTTGTGTTCAAGTTAATTCGAAACAACGTATCAAGTGATTGTTCGTCGACGCCGTCGTAGTTGATTGGAGCGACACTAATCGTTTCATTAGGACCAAATTGGTGGCCCGTTGCAGTGCCAACGTCACTCAGGGAAATGCCATTGGCTCTGATCACCAAACCATTGACATCAACTTCGAGATTCCGCAGATCGGGAACCTTGACGGTCGCGTCCCACGTCACCAAGTTATTCGTCTTGAACGTCCATGAGTCTTCGTCGTTCTTGTTGTGCAGATCGTTAGCGTCTTTATACTGCGAAGTTCCGTACGTCAGTTGGTCCGTCAAGTGCATCCCGTCGTGGACGGCGGACAGGTTCAACAATTTTGTAAAGAGCTGGACGCTCTCGTCGGACGTGACATTTGAGTTGGTTTCAACATCCAGATCCGTCAAGAGCTCGTAAATGCCGTGTCCCAGATTACGCTTGAAGTTGGCGTGGGCATTCACATCGATGTTCTCGTGCTTGGCACGAACGGTAACCTCTTCTCTTGCATCAATAACGGTATTGCTTCCAATGTCAACAAACGTTTCATCGAAGAAGTAAGTGACAGCCTTTGCTTTCTTTGGCATCAGACCCGCACCTTGGACCTCCGCAAACGTCTTGGCTTTGGCATCGTGGACCTTGGCCTCGATCTCGACAGTCTCTGCCCGCAGATAGGATTCCGAAACGTTGACGCTCGTTTCGACGTTGTCGGAGTCGGAACCGACTCGAACACCTAAAAACGTCCGACTATTCGTTCCGGTATCATCGTGAGCGTTTGCCTTCAATTCCCCGATGGCGCCACCGGCCTTTGCAAATGACGTTAGGTCATCCTGGAACGAGGTAAACGCATTTAATTCCAGACGGTTGCCGGCGGACAGCCTTGCATAGTCATCAACTTCCACCTTGGTGGTGTAGTCATGCTGAATTTTTGACCAGGAGTTCTGGGCCGGAAACAGCCCACCGCCATAGGTTATCGCGGTCGCATTAAGAGAATCTGCATTTTCAGCCCGAATGGTCAAATTGTTTTGGGCATGGACTGCTCCCTTGACTTGGATTTGACTGTCAACCTTGGCATCGACACTCGCAGTCGAATTTCCCACCTCGACCAAAATGCCGACAAAGGTGTTTTCGGTGTAAGTCTCAGCGTTGCCGTGAGCGTTGGCCAGCACGTAGACGTCATCGCCTTGCAGTGAGACACCAGAACCGATTGAAATTTTGACATTAGGTTTTGCTGAACTGATCGCTCGTGGCACACCGACCCCGACCAACCCACCACCACCGCCAGTGGTCACCGCACGCGCGAGACCCTGATTAATAGTGACCGGAGATTGCCAACCTGGACTGACGTATTCGAGTTTCTGCGTGTCGGATCCTACCTCGGTGAGATCGACGATCAGCTTATGACGACCTCGCCCAGGATCGGTTAAATCGATTCCCTCCACGCCAAGAGTGCTGCCTTTGCCAATGTATCCTGTATAGCCCTGAGCATTTGAGACGAATCCAGATAAAGTGATCGCGTTTTTGGTGAACCGATCCGGTAGCGTTGCGGCGAGTTGAAAGGAATCTTGTTCGGCGTTGATAACGTAATACGTCTGACCTTCCACTAGGCCTTCAATCGGTTGCTCGTCCGCTTTCGTCAAGAAGTGTTCGACTTGATCAGACTTATTTAAACCACTCACCGGAATTGGATTTGAGTTCGCAATTGCAGCATCACTGGTATCAAAGAAATGATACTGATCGGCCCCCGAGTGGCCACCAGTGACGAAGTAGGCTTGCCCGTCGGTGAGATTATCAATCATTTGATTGGAAGACGCCCCGATCCAGGCTTCGGGATGACTTGCCATGGCGGTCGTTGCCAATTCGTTTTCCTCGGGCGATTGGATCGTTGCCAGCCAACCGCCTTGGTTCACGATTGCGTCCCGCTTCGCCTCGTCGTAGCTGCCCTCAAAATCAACGAACGTGAATTGCAGCGATTCAAGCAACCAGTGATGAACACCATCGCCGTCAACATCATTCCATAGGCCGGTAGTGCCGGACATCTTGATTTGGGTTTCATTGTTAATCAATCCGGTGTCATTCGGCTCGCCATGCGACCAAAAACTCTCATAGCCATTTTTCTGGTCTCCTCCTGATTTTCCATCCCAAAACTCCTTCCCGCTCTCCGGACCCTTGCTGTCGGATGTCCAGTACCAATGACTACGGTCGTCCGCGTCTGAGCCACCAAGATATGCCTCGTTTCCGGACGCCGCTGTGTTCGCCAACTCCCACTCGTCTTGGCTCGTAATGGTGGCAGGCCAAACGCCGTCGTAAGTCCCAAGAATGCTGTTCCGCTGACTGACCGATCCCTGTCTCTTATACACATCTCCGAG
>CAJXTM010000591.1 GCA_913061385.1 uncultured Rhodopirellula sp.
CTACACGTAAGGAGTCGTCGGCAGCGTCAGATGTGTATAAGAGACAGGGTTTCGAGGCGATTGGCTTCGAGTTGCTTCGCAACGGCATCGACGGCTGAACGCAGACGCGCATATTCCTCATCCGCTTTATCAGCGGCGATTAGAGTCCGGGAAATTCGGTATCCATCAGCATCCAGCACTAATGCTGGGCCGATGGCGACTCCCGGCGAAACAGGAATACCTTGCAGTTCGACCATCGTCGTGCGACGGAACGGTTCTCACGGGAGATAACGATGTCAATGGTGCTCGAATTTGATTCGATCACCAATCGCATCGTGTCACTCCATGACCGCATGAGCAGTCGTGATTTCGTGGGGTGCGATCCGTCATTGTTCGTTTGTTATAGATTTTCGTGTTGCGTCGAATTCGTACGCACGAATCCGATTGGCCAGCACGCGCAAGTAAACTCACACTGCTGGCAATCCGACCGAGGCGAGAAAATCAGCCATCTAAAGCTGACTCTGTTCCCGGCACTTCATTTGTGTCATCAAAGCCCGTCTCGAACAAATCCGCGATTGCGTCCAAGGCATCCTTCGCGTCGCTACCATCTGCCGAGATAGTCAGCACAGTTCCCTGAGCAGCTCCCAAGGTAAGTAAGGACAGGATGCTTTTGCAATCGACCAACTCACCGTCCCTGCCAATCAAGATTATAGATTGGTAGGCAGACGCCATGCGGACAAGTAAATCCGCTGGACGCGCGTGCAAACCCTGATGGTTTCGGACAGTAACAGTTCGGGTCGGGAGGTTCTTATTCATTTAACCAGATACAAACTGATTGTCATCTGCTTCTTGCAACAAATGATTAATGTCTACTGGAGTTTTGCTCTGCTTTAGGAATCGGCAGAACGACTCGTCTCTGAGTTGTCGGGAGATATTCTCCAACGCTCGCAGGTGGTCTCCCGGTCGCTCTGGTGGGCTTATCAACAGGAAGAAGAGCTGAACACGCTCACCATCAAGTGATTCGAAGTCTACGCCTTCTTCGCTCACGCCCACGGTACCGACAAGTTTTTGAACGCTTGGGTGTTTCGTATGGGGAACGGCAACTCCGCGGCCAATGCCGGTGCTACCAAGTTCTTCTCGCTTCATGATCGAAGCGATGATGTCTTCGCGTTGGTCAGCCTCAACATCACCGGAGTCAAGAAGAGCTTGTACCAGCTCCTCGACAATGCCTTGTTTGGATTGAGCCTTCAATTCCGTGCGAATTGCTTTGGTCGTAATAAAATCTGCGAACTTCATGTGAGTGCGATTCCTTGTTTGGAAATCTCGATGTGAGCTAACCGCCTGCCTCAGCCAAGTTGAAAGGGCTCAGTCAAATGCGTTGGAAAAACCCGTTGGAGCGTGGACTTATCCGACGGCCCGGGTTGGTATGCATTGACTGGGAACGCCTTCACAACGTTTTGAGAGTTGGCGGTGATAAAAAGTGGTTATGGTCGCAAAAGGAAAAGCAGACGCTGGCAATTCTGTGCCACGCAGTCATCACTCGTCCTCAGCGGCCGATGTGTCGATATGTTTGTGTCCGGTGGCGCGATGGCCTGTTTTCTTTTCTTTCAATCGCCGAAGCTGCTGTTCGATTTTAGGAATAGCAGTGTCTAAGGCGGAAATAACGGTACTCGCCTCAGCTGTGGCAACACAGTCATCGGCATGCTCGGCCGAAACCTGTATCTCAACCGACGGCTTGTCCAACTGTTTCAGGTCGACTGTAACGTCAATCGCATTAATGCGGTCGTACAAGCGGCGGAGTTTTTCTGTTTTTTCAACAAGCAACTCCTGATCCCCGGGCTGCAAACTACCGTGCCGTGCTGAAACGTTGACCTGCATATTCTAAATCTCCTCCATTGAAATTGGACGCCTCCGCTCTGGGATGGCGAGTGATTAGAGAGGTTTCGCGCGTCGATGCTTCATTCCTGACGCTGCTAGCGAAACGCCCTACTCCTTTAATCATACGCAACTTCGCTCTCTGCGAATAGCGATCCTTTTTTTTAGTTCTGGCTCCAGAATGCGGCCCCGACTCCCCCTGACAGACAAGCCGTCGGCATGTTACGCTTCAACCCGCCATTTTCAACGTTTTTTCCACACCCCTTAACCCCCGCTCGCTCCATGGCCCGAAAGGTCGTTAATCGGAAGGCAAAAGCTGCCGAGGCCGAAGCCGCAGAAAAACAGGCTACCGCGAAGAAGAAAAAAGCCGCAAAAAAGGCTACTAAGCGAAAAAAGAAGGTCGCTGCCGAAGTTCGGCTGCGTCTCTATTGGGGCGTCTTCAGTCAGAATCTTAAGCGGGTTGCCGTGTTTGAGTTTGACCAAAAGAAAGAGGCCGAGAAAAGATCCGTTGAGCTCAGCAAAGGTGGGAAATCTCCACACTTTGTTCAGAAGGTCAAGGAAGAAATCAAACCCGAGTAAGGCGTTCAAATGCGCGTCCGTCCACTTTTGGCTGCGTCAATTCTCAGGATTTTGGCTCTTCTGGCAGTCGTATCGACGGTGCGGGTGCCCGAGGTGAGTGCACAAGTGACAACTGATTTACTTGGGAAGTACCAAGCTAAGGTGTTTACGGGTCCTGCGGGAGATAGCATTCCTTACCGAATGCTATCGCCAGCAAACGTGGTGCCGGGCAAAAGTTACCCGCTTGTACTGTTCCTGCATGGGGCGGGCGAACGGGGTACTGACAATAAAGCACAATTGGTACACGCTGCAGCGGAATTCGCTAGCGCCGAGCGGATGAATCAATATCCGGCTTACGTAATTTTCCCGCAGTGCCCGTCTGAACAGAGATGGGTTGAATCTGCTTGGGACTTACCATCGGGGCGTGGTGAATTCGAAACCACTCCCTCCAAACCGATGAAGGCCAGTTTGCAATTGGTAGACTCGCTAACGCGCGAGTTACCTATTGATCCCCAGCGTCTCTATGTTGCCGGTTTGTCGATGGGTGGGCAAGGCACTTGGTTTGCCGCAGCAAGCGAACCCCATCGTTTCGCCGCGATGCTGGAAGTTTGTGGCGGGGGAGACCCTACGTGGGCGAAACAGTACGACGGCATTCCCGTTTGGGCATTACACGGCCAAAACGATGGTGTGGTTCCCATTTCTCGAGCTCGCGAAATGATCGTTGCGTTAGCTCAGGCGGGACACGCTCCTGAGGTTCGCTATACGGAATATCCTGGAGTTGGCCACAACAGTTGGACGCAAACGTTCAAGCGTGACGACGTTTTTGAGTGGCTTTTTGGCCAGCGGAAACGCTGATGCTGCCCCTGCCAAATGCGGATCGTCGTGTCGCCGCAGAGTGGGAACCGCAAGCGTGTGTCTGGATTGCTTGGCCACACAACCACGCGACTTGGCCTGGACGCTTTGAAACCATGCCGCCGTTCTTTGCGAAATGGGTGCAACTGATCGCGGAATCATTGCCGGTAAACGTGCTAGTGAATCCAGAATCCGCTGCACAATGCGATCAGCTTGTTGGGCCGAGACGAAATGTAGAGGTTATCGACCTCCTGACCAACGACTGCTGGGTTCGCGATTATGGTCCTACATTCGTCCTGAGTGATAACGACCAGCAGCTAAGCTGTGTTGATTGGCAATACAACGCATGGGGAGGAAAATACCCGCCGTGGGACTTGGACGCTGCCGTATGCCAAGCGTTGGCAAAAAGGTTGAACCTGCCTGTAGTAACGAGCACGCTTGTTGTTGAGGGAGGTGCGTTAGAGTTTGATGGCGGCGGACGTCTGTTGACCACCAGCGACTGCCTGCTAGCCATGAACCGGAATCCAAAGGCAACTGAGGCAGACGTAAGTGAAGAGCTTCACCGATTGACTGGCGTCACCGAAATCGTGTGGCTCCGGGGCGGTGGGTTGGAAGGCGACGACACCGATGGACACGTAGACCAGTTGGCAAGATTCATCGATCAACAAAATGTGGTTGTGTGTACCTCGAATCATGCACAGGATAAGCACTGTCTCTTATACACATCTCCGAGCCCACGAGACCGAGGCTGATCTCG
>CAJXTM010000592.1 GCA_913061385.1 uncultured Rhodopirellula sp.
GATCAGCCTCGGTCTCGTGGGCTCGGAGATGTGTATAAGAGACAGGTATTGAAGAGAGTCATTTTTGACCCTGGGGTCCTTCATGCTACTTTCGGTCTCGAGAGCCAAAATCCCACCAAACCACCGGCCAACAAGCCGCAAAGGTGTCCGTCCCACGAGACGTTTGATCGCCACTGTGGAATAACCCCACTCAGCATCGTCCCACCGTAGATCAAACCCACCAAGACCGCGATCGTGATGGGAATTACACGGCGTTCCCGAACCCCGACTGCAATCAGGAATGAACAGAGCCCAAACGTCAGGCCACTGGCCCCAACGTGGACTGCGGAACGCCCAAAAATCCATAACAGCCCCCCACTACCCACAACGATAAAGCCGACTGCCAGCCAGGCATCTTTGCGCGAACTGATGAGTAAAAAAAGCAATACGATCAGCGGAATTGTGTTGCCCAGTAAATGATCAAAATTGGCGTGCAAAAAAGGCATCAACAGGATTCCGAAGATTCCGCTGAATGACCTCGGGTACAAACCGAGCTTCTCCAGATGGATGGGCAAAATCGAATTCACCAAAAACACAAGCCACATCGCGGCAACGAACAGTCCGATTCCATAATATTGCTTTTTCACAACGCTGCCTTGAAAACGAAAATCAGCCAGACATGTCGAATAGTACACTTCTGTGTAAACTAGCTTAGCGATGGACATGCAATGCTGTTCGTCCCGACAGTGCCAAAAGATCTGCGCACTGAAAAAAATTTGGTGCACCGCAAAAGGCTTCAGGAACTCATGCAATCAATTCAAGCCCAACGCCTGAAACTGACTACCCGACGGCAGTTGTTCCAGACCTGCGGAATTGGACTTGGTAAAGCTGTCCTTGCATCGATGCTGGCCCAAGAATTTGGAGCGAAACCCCTGCAGGCGATGGAAAGCCAAACTCGCGGCCATCACCACCAACCACGCGTCAAGCGTGTGATCTACCTGTTCATGGCTGGTGCGCCCAGCCAACTGGATCTATTTGATAACAAGCCAAAGCTGACCGAACTGGAAGGCAAGCCGTTACCACCTTCGGTAATCGCCGGCCAACGGTACGCGTTTATACAACCCAACGCAGCCGTCCTTGCTCCTCGCTTCAAGTTCAAGAAACACGGTGAATCAGGGGCAGAATTCTCAGAGGTCATGCCGCACTTGGCGACTGTTGCCGATGATCTGGCAATCATCAAGACCGTTCACACAGATCAATTCAATCACTCACCGGCACAGCTTTTTTTTAATACCGGCAGCCCCATTCCGGGACGTCCGGCGATGGGTTCATGGTTAACCTACGGCATTGGCAGTGAAGCCGTCGATCTGCCTGGTTTTGTTGTGCTGAAAAGTGGTGGCAACCTTTCCGGGGGTGCTGCCATGTGGAGCTCTGGCTTCCTGCCCGGTGAACATCAGGGCGTCCCATTTCGCTCCAGTGGTGACCCTATCCTTAATGTTTCGAACCCTCCGGGAATCAACCAACAAACCCAGCGAGACACACTGGATTTGATTGAAAATCTCAATCAGCTACAACTTGATCAGACTGGTCTGAATGAAATAGCCACTCGGATCGAAAGTTATGAGATGGCCTATCGGATGCAAACACGAGCACCCGAACTGATGGATCTGACGACCGAAGATGCTTCGACCCTCAGCCTTTATGGCACCTCTGCCAAAGACCCAGGTTCCTTTGCCAAGAACTGCCTCTTGGCACGACGACTTGCCGAACGAGGTGTACGCTTCATTCAACTCTACCATTCTGGCTGGGACCATCACAGCAACGTTGAAAATGGAATCAAAAAGCAGTGCAAACAAACGGACCAGGCTTGTGCAGCTCTGATCAAGGATCTGAAACAAAGAGGCATGCTGGAAGACACGCTCGTCGTCTGGGGTGGAGAATTCGGACGAACACCCATGGTCGAATCCAGTGCAGCGTTAGGAAGAAAACTCGGCCGAGACCATCACCCTCAAGCGTTTTCCATGTGGATGGCCGGAGGAGGCATTCGCACTGGTCAGACACTCGGAAAAACTGATGAACTCGGGTTCCGACCGATTGAAAATCCAATCCATGTACACGACATTCAAGCCACTATCCTGCACCAACTCGGTATCAACCACGAAAAGCTCACTTTCACGTATGCCGGTCGTCCATTCCGTTTGACTGATGTTCACGGACACCTAATCAAACCTCTGATTGGTTGACGAACCAGCCGCACAATCCAGCTCTCAGCCCTACTGAAAAGTTCGTGTTTGTGACCATCAATCCCCCTATCCAAAATTCTTCCGGCAAACATCGCTTGCATGACTCGGAGAATGAACCGCTAGCAGCTATCATTTCGATCATGAGGCGAACATCATTCCCACCCCTGATCGATTCATTTGGACGCGTGCACACCAGCCTGCGTCTGAGTGTCACTGACCGCTGCAATATTCGCTGTTTCTACTGCATGCCTGAAAAGGGTGCAGAATTTGTACCCAAAGACAACATTCTGTCGTTTGAAGAAATTCACAGACTCGCTCGCTTGCTCGTCCAACAAGGAGGGGTAACCGACATTCGTATCACAGGCGGCGAACCTTTAGTCCGACAACAAATCCCGCGTCTGATCGAAATGCTGGCAGAGATCGAATCCCTAGAGGATCTCTCCCTAACAACCAATGGAATGCTGCTTGCAGAGCAAGCCCAGTCGCTTCGACAAGCCGGCCTTAAACGGCTGAATATCAGCCTTGATACGCTGAACGCAACCACCTTTAAGAAAATCACAAGAAGAGAAGGGCTGGAAAAAACACTTCAAGGTATTGATGCTGCGATCAAATGTGGGTTTGAGTCCGTCAAATTAAATACGCTTGCAATCAAAGGTGTGACCGAACCGGAGGTAACAAGATTAGTCCGTTACGCTCTTGATCGAAATGTCATGCTGCGATTCATTGAGTTCATGCCATTGGATGCCGATCGAGCATGGCAGCAGGACCAGGTATTCACCGGTGACCAATTGTTGTCAATTCTTCAAAATGAGTTTGGCAGTGTAGAAGCAATTTCACGTCCTGACCCATCACAGCCGGCTGAAGAATTTCAAGTGGAACAGGGACGCATCGGCATCATCCGCTCTGTCACAGCACCGTTCTGCGGCGCATGCAATCGAATTCGCATTACTGCAGATGGGGCTGTCCGAAACTGCCTATTTTCGGCGAGCGAGACACCGCTCCGCGGCTTGATCCGAGCAGGTGCCTCAGACGAGGACCTGCTGTCTTCGATTCGAAGTTGCCTTGCTCAGAAAGCAAAGGCCCATGGCATTAACGAGGATGGTTTTCAACCACCAGACCGTCCGATGTATGCAATCGGTGGGTGACATTGCCTCCACCCAAACAGCCTGTGTACTGACAGGCCGTTGGGCCTACGGCTTCATCAACCACCACACCAGGTGCAGCAACAGATTGGGATCTACATCAGCGGCATTCATGGCTTCGACTGATTCTTGCACATACGTTGGAACTGCGTTCTGACCAGCGAGGTAGCCAAGGTGTGCAATTTGGCTATCCCGATCCTCGATCAACTTCAGCCATTGCACCGGTAGAAGCTCTGCCTTGACAGGAAAGTCCGCTGCCAAAGCTTTCCCGTTCTTCACTGTGCTAAATGTCCCCCCCTCGCCGATTTGAGCGAGCGAATCCCTCCCGCTGCTATCAATTCTCGCTCCGATGGAACGCAACACTTGGTCGGTTCGTTGTGTAACCGGCAAAGCTACTCGAGGCGGCAAGGCAGCAGCAAAAGCGTCCACAGCGTTCATTGCTGCATTCTTATCAGCTTGATTCGCTACCCAAGCATTCTCTGGCAACAATGTTCCAGGAACAGAGCGACGAGTCGCAGGAGATGCGATAATCAACGCAAGTGTGCGTGCAATATTGAAGCGGGACTCAATCAAGTCCTCAGTCAACTGTTCTTCGAGACGCTGCAGCTGTCTCTTATACACATCTCCGAGCCCACGAGACCGAGGCTGATCTCG
>CAJXTM010000593.1 GCA_913061385.1 uncultured Rhodopirellula sp.
CTACACGTAAGGAGTCGTCGGCAGCGTCAGATGTGTATAAGAGACAGCTTCCAACTCTGGACCAATGCAACAAGTCGGCTGTTGGAAGTGGACGTTTCTTGTGCAAGCAGATAAAATCAGCCGACATCCGCAGCCAGAATCCATATGGCAATCGGGGGACCGGCTCCCTCGCTCCCCAATCTGGGCATTGGCTTCATTTCCAAGCGACACACTGATTTCTCAGGGCAAGACTTTTGTGGGCTAAAAAAAGCAAGTGCTTCTTCACCATCGTTCTTGTATCTGCATTCAGCCTGCAAGTGTTGCTAGCATTGGAACCTGAGCGGATTCAATGGAACGACTCCAAGGTGATCGGTTTTCCCGACCCACCGCCACCATTTGAAGCCCGAAAGCTTTACCCGAGCCTCGACATCCAGAAGCCCATGAGCGTTTCTGCTCTTCCGGGAACACGTGACTTACTGGTTCATGTCCACAAAGGCGGTTATGGAGGACCGGGGCGACTACTACGATTTTCGCCCCAACATCCAGACGGTGAGTTGAAAGAGTTTCTTGTGCTCGACGACATCATCTACGGTGTTGCTTTCCACCCGGATTTTGAACAGAACGGCCTGATGTATGTAGGATGCAATGGAAGATCTGACGCGTTGGACAAAGTATGCACTCGGGTGCTGCAATTCCACATCGCCCGAGAGCCTCCATTCGACTGCATTTCTGAATCACAGCGGACCGTGATTGAATGGCCCTCAAACGGTCACAATGGTGGTGATCTTGTGTTTGGAAATGACGGCATGCTTTACATCTCGGCTGGAGACGGCACCTCAGATTCAGACGCAAATCATGCAGGCCAAGATCTCACGACACTTCCCGGCAGCATGCTGCGCATCGATGTTGACCAACCAACGACAGAACAAGCCTATTCGGTTCCAAGCGACAATCCATTTTGGAACATAGAGAGAGCACGACAAGAGATTTGGGCATACGGGCTCAGGAATCCCTGGCGAATCTCAGTCGACACCAAGACAGGTGATTTATGGGCGGGCATCAACGGGCAGGATTTGTGGGAAACAGCCCAGGTCGTTCGTCGTGGAGAAAACTATGGATGGAGCATCACCGAAGGCAGTCAACCCTTCCAACCCCAGCGTAAGCGAGGCCCGACGCCAATCGTACCACCCACCATTGAACACCCACACTCAGAGGCACGCTCTTTGACCGGTGGCCATGTTTACTATGGCAAGAAACACCCGTCGCTACGTGGACACTATGTGTATGGAGACTATTCAACCGGCATGATTTGGGCGGCAAAACACGAACATGGTTCAGTCACCTCACATTTCCCCGTTGCAAGAACGGCTTTGCAGATTTCGGGGTTCGGTGTTGATCACGACGGCGAATTGATTGTTGTCGATTACGGCAGCGGACTTTATGAACTGGTGCCTACAACACAAAAGCAGTCGAATACATTCCCTCGCATGCTGAGTGAAACCGGCATCTATGACTCCATTGCTGACAACCAGATTCACCCAGGCCTGATTCCTTATCAGGTCAATTCACCACTGTGGTCCGACGGAGCAGTCAAAGAGCGGTTCATCGGTATCCCTGGCAACCAAACCATCGAATTTAAAACGGCAAATAGCTGGGACTTTCCCGATGGCACCGTTCTCGTCAAGACATTTTCACTGCCGCTTGCAAATCGCTCAGAGAATGCGACGGATCAAGCCACCGCCCCGCCATTGACACGAGTCGAAACAAGATTGATGACGCGTCAGAATGACGAGTGGCATGGGTACAGCTACCAATGGAATGCAGCCCAAACCGATGCTGTTCTAGTGGATGCTTCCGGGCATGACCAGACATTCGAAGTCGTCGCAAGTGAATTCAATCATGGCCTGACAAAGCAGACATGGCATTACCCAAGTCGATCTGAATGCATGGTTTGTCATAGCCGGGCAAGCAACTTCGTGCTTGGACTCTCAGTGCAGCAAACAAATTTGACATTCACTGATGACGAGCAAATGGTGGCTCAGCTAGAACACTTCAAACAACTGGGTTTATTCCACGATGGTGGAACAGAGGACAAACGATCAACAGGCAGCAAATTCACATTCCCTTCGCCGGTGGAAGACCTTCCAAAGCTGACAAACCCAAAGGATACGAGTCAAACATTGGAAAACCGTGTTCGTTCCTACCTGCATGCCAACTGCGCCAATTGTCACGTCAAAGAAGGTGGTGGAAACTCAAAAATCACCCTCGCCATCAATCGCCCATTAGACAAGGCAGGCATCGTCAACACTGTTCCCGCCCACGACTCATTTGGAATTCCCGGTGCGAAGCTGATCAAACCCTCCGATCCACAGGGATCGATTCTTCTGCAACGCATGAAACGACGTGGCCGCGGCCAAATGCCTCCGTTGGGCACTTCTGTGGTCGACGCAGACGCCGTCAGCATGATCACTCAGTGGATCAACCAGATGCCCGCTGAGATTTCTACCACCAGCCCGACTTGTCCGGCACCTTAGCGACAAACCGGGCCCTGGCACCTTCAGCGGTAGCAGCAACCTCAGCAGCAGCAACCTCAGCAGCAGTCCACGGTCGCAAGGTGCCCCCTTCACCGCTGATAGATCCTCACCCGACAACCGAGTTCAATACCGTATACTGGACTCCCACGCTGATGCGATCGCCTTCGGTTTGACCTGCATCTGGCACTGCCCCGATATCGCAACAACAGGACACCAACATGATCAGACGATACTTGATAGCCGCAACCGCCGGACTTTTTCTGCTTTGCACCTACGCGACTGCGGCAGATCATGTCGTTTACGAAGGCGACTCTGGGCCTGGCAAGGGCAAGCACATTCTTTTCATCGCCTCAGATCATGAATACCGAGGCGAGGAGACCTGCCCTGCAATCGCACGCATCATGGCCAAGCAATACGGCTTCAAATGCACGGTTCTCTTCGGGCAAACACCCGAGGGACTTATCAAGCCCGGTTCCAGCTTGATTCCTGGAATTGAAGCCATTGATGATGCCGACATGCTGTTCCTGTTCCTTCGCTTTGTTCATCCAGAAGATCCATGGATGGCAAAATTCGAGCAATACCTGAAGCGTGGCGGCCCGGTCATTGGCTTGCGCACCACCACTCACGCCTTCAATGGACTCAAAGGGAAATACGCGTACCAAAATTACAACACTCGCAAAGAGGATTACATCGGCGGGTTTGGTCGACAGGTACTCGGTGAAACATGGAACCCAGGACTGGGCGCCGGACACTATGGACGCAACCACCAATTCGCAACTGCCATGAATGTCGTTCCGGCACAGGAGGCTCACCCAGTCATGCGTGGCGTCAAGGACATGCATGCGATGGCCGGAGCCTACTCGGCACGCCCCATGCCGAATTCAACCATCCTCGCGACCAACCAAGTTCTTGAATCAATGGAAGTGGGTGCTAAAGCGATTGCAGACAAAGCACCTCAACCTGCTGCGTGGGTTCGCACTTACCAATTCCAAGATGGAAAAGAAGGGCGTGCATTCTGCAGCACTCAAGGTGCATCGGAGGACATCCTCAGCGAGGGCGTTCGCCGAATGATTGTCAACGCAACTTTGTGGTGCATGAACATGGAAGACGAAATCAAGGCGGATGCCGACATCTCCTTCGTAGGGCCCTACAACCCAACGACTTTCAACTTCAAGCCGTCCATCACGGACGCTAAACCTGACGAGATTCAGGGATGGGACACGCCGATCCTGAAGGCCAAAAAGTAAACCCGATCGCGTCATCTGCCCGAAACTGGTTTCGGGCAGCGGCAGACAGGTTTTCATATCGCCACCAGCAATCAAGGGTGGCGATCTCTGGAACTGGCAACCGCAATAATCAGCCGGGGCCAGTGTCCCCAGTTTGCCGGCTCACAAAGCGACAAGGTTTGCCGACTCACAGAGCGACAAGGTTTGCCGGCTCACAGAGCGATAAGCGCTGTCTCTTATACACATCTCCGAGCCCACGAGACCGAGGCTGATCTCG
>CAJXTM010000594.1 GCA_913061385.1 uncultured Rhodopirellula sp.
AGATCAGCCTCGGTCTCGTGGGCTCGGAGATGTGTATAAGAGACAGGAATAGAACGCGTGTATGTTTTGCGGGTAGACGTTTTTCGCTCAGGAAAAGCCCAGTGTTTTTAGATGCTGACGCATCCAACGCTCGTTGTGCTTGAACTGAGCCGAGACTTCAGGACCTGATTTGGCGTCTTTGGGGATGTTGATCCCACCGTATTTGTCTTCGTAGAGCTCGGGGAAATCCAACTTGGAAGTGAGATGATAATTCCCGACAAACCTGGTGGTATAACCCGCTTCCCGTAGAACATTAACGACATTCATGTTGGTGCGTTCCAGTGCGACATTGAAATTGGGAAGCCCCTCGTTCTGTTTGCCACCAAACTCTTCTTCGTAACATTTACTGTATGAGTTGCCAGCGAACCGACCCGTCAGAAAGTGGTATCGAGAAGGAGTACAAACCGAACTGCTGACGTAAACGCGAGTGAACTTCATTCCTTTTCCGTACATTCGGACGAGATTGGGAGTGTACGTGTCGCTCATGTTGCCGATGGGCATGATCACGACAATCGCAAATGATTACTGCCGCGATGTGGGGTTCTTTTTTTGTTGCCTCAATCTTTGCTCGATGTAGAACCTTTGCTCAATATTCGAACGCGTCTCCGCGGGCATGAAACGTTTTGCCGTTGGATGCCAGATGAGGCTTGATTCAGCGGGTTCGCCATTCACACGTGGCAGCCGTGTTGTCTTCCCACGTTCAACTGCCATGCGGATTGCAACTGCTAAACTGCAGATCAACAGCAGCATTACACAAAGGACTTTGCGATTGCGAGTTCCGCAAGCCCTCAACGGTTGATGATCATAAGGTAGAGGTGCGATTGTTTTGCTGCTTTGCTGAGAGTGGTAGAGGAATGAAAAATCCTTGAAGGATTGTGTTTTCAGAGCCTGCCCTCATTAAGCGAAGGCGACGTTCTGGGCAACGTGTCTTTGTTCGCAGGTTTCGCGGTTCGCAGGTTTCGCACAAGGGTCATGCGGCCGTGCGTTTACATCCTATTCGTCGGATTGGGTCTGGCATCTTAGCGAACTGGACGTCTACGAACTTTCTTCGCATTTTTTTATTCTGACCGCTAGTTTTTCGGACCTTTCCAGCGCGAAATGTTGGCGAGAATCCGTCCGCGGTGCTTAAAAAACTTTCGAAGCGGATAGGGGAAGAACAAAGGCGATATTCGGACATTATACTTTTGTGTAGAAGTCTAATTTACTGCTTTGGTTTCCGAAGCTTCCAGTTGGGTTCGTCAGGTGGCAACGACGTATTGCCTCAGAGAGCAGCGATCGATTTTTCCAATAGCATCTTTGCTGCTTTGACGCCTTCAATTGGCTTCATTTTGCTGCCTTCCCATTCGATTGAAATGATCCCGCGGTAGTTCGCTGCTGCGATGATCTTCATCAGCCGTTCGTAGTCAAAGTCCGGTTGATTTCCACTGTCGTTAAAGCTGTGCATTTTGGCTGAGATGGTGACCGTGTAGGGCATCATCGCTTCCGTGCCATCATACACGTTGCTCTTCTGTTTGCCGAAGTCGGGCATCAGACGGCAGTTGTCGTGTTTCAGCTCCTTCATGACGCTGGCGAGAAACGCGCCTTTTGAACTCAGTTCTGATGCGCCCGGTTCAATCGCGATCATGACGTCTTTCTTCGCAGCGGCATCTGCAAGCGGTTTCAATGCCTCAACACATGGAGCGACTCCTGCGGCTGCATCCTTGCCGGGGGCTTTCAGGAAGACTCGCAGGAATTCGGATCCGAGAATTTGAGCCCGCTCTATCGAAGGGATGATCGTCTGTAAACTCTGTTCGCGTTTACTCGGGTTGGCGTCGAGCGCTCCGGTCATCAACAGGAAGATCTCAGTGCCGGCTTTCTCGCTTCGGCCTCTGAGTTGTTCAAGATACTTCAGGTCGCCCTGTTTCCCGTTGAGACCGCCTTCCCAGAGATCAATGTGATCGATGCCGAAGTTCTCCATCGTAAAAGCCGGGTAATCGAGCGGATCAAGTGACTTGTCTCGGATCAAAGCCCGCAATGAATACTGCGACAGACCGATTGTGTAGAGCGACTTTTCGTCGTGTGCCGAGGCAGGTCGAACGCCGATGCCAGTGGTTGCAGCGAACGAAACAGCTCCCGTTGCCTGAAGGAAATCGCGACGTGATTGCAACATAGGAAAAACTCCATGTGATGGATGATTGAGTCAAGATGATGGCAACGATTGACCATCATATCGGCGTAGCGTTCTTCTTCAAAATCCCGGATCAAAGATCATTCCGCCGCAAATGCAGAAATACAGGCTTGCCCGAATGTGCTTTTACCGTATCGCGAAGCTATCTCGCTGTCTTCCTTGCTGATCGCGATACCATCCAGGCCCCGCCTGCTCATCAACGTGACGCCCTCTTTGCAAGCCATTGTTAAACGCTTGCCTCCTGAACGATGTGTGTCCCCATTTTTCTCGCCCTTTTTCGCTGGCACTCTCAGAATCAGGAATCTCAGAGTCAGGAATCTTTGACTGGGGTGAATTAGTGATTCGCATCTGGGGGAGTCTCGATTCGCCTGCCGCTAGCCCATCGCCGTGGAGCCTAAAAAATTGCTGGGACCTGGCAGGGAAAAATGACAAAGGGCACCGAGGTGGAAGCCCGGGGCAACCCACTTTTTACTGTAAACTGTCAAGGACTGGCTTTCCCTCCGAGGTGGAAACTAATGCCCTCACCGATTTTTCAGACAGGGTCCCCACCTTCGTAGAACTCGGATGACAAACGCATCCGTAAATTTGTCGCCGGGACGCCAAATGCTGATTTGAAACATTTGCCAAGAGAGATTTAGGATGCCAATCATCTTACCGCCGACCGCTCGTCGTCAATTCATCAAGGGCACACTCGTGTTTGGTGCCAGTGCTTTGGTGACGTCTCGCGCGTTGGCCAGCGCGGATAGTGAAGGTGCTACATTGGACCAGAACCGGGTTGCTTTGCTCGCGGATACGCACATCAGTGCCGATCCGAATCGTGTCTACCCGGGGACGAAGTGGCCTGGTTCGCCGGTCAAGGAGGGCGATCATGAAAATGTGCATATTGCAAAGTCCCTTGCATCGGCTGTTAGCAGCGTAATCGCGCTCAATCCTCGGCCGGCTCATCTGATCATCAACGGCGACTGTGCGTTTGGCAGAGGTGAAGAAGCCGAGTACAAACAGTTTCTAAGGCTTGTGGAACCGATTCGTGCCGCGGGTATGACCGTTCACGTCACAATTGGCAATCACGACAATCGGGAGAACCTGTGGAAATTGCTTCCGTTTTTGAAAAATGAGCAGATGGGAATTCAGGCGGATGTGCTTGAGCTGCCGCACGCGAATCTCGTGATGTTGGATTCAGGAAGAAAGGGGATCTTGGGAGACAAACAGTTGGGCTGGCTCGCCAGACAACTCGACGAACGGGCGGATAAGCCAGCCCTCATTTTTAGTCACTTCAACCCGTATCCCAATCGCGGCGTGCGTCCCATCAAGGGCATGCGTGATGGGGCAGCTCTGTTGAAACTACTCGCAGAACGAAAGCATGCCAGGGCCTATTTCTATGGCCACACGCACGAGTGGCAGCATGATCGACAGGACCATCTTCATCTCATCAACCAACCGGCAGTCAGCTACTACTTCGGAAAAGGCCATGCGCATGGCTGGGTCGATATGAAGCTCACTGAAACCTCGGCTGATCTGGAGTTGCACTGCATCAACCGCAAGCACAACCAGCACGGTGATCGGAGACAGGTAAGTTTGAACGACGAGGGAAAATAAGACGCCGCTTCATGTTGCTCCTTCTGAAGCGGCGTGGACAAAGAATCTATCTTTTAGAAGAGACTTAGAATGAACGCCATTAAATTATTATCGATTGTTGTTATTTGTTTGTCCGACGCAACACTTTGTCTTGCCAATCCAGTGCCAGACAAGCCCATTACAGCTGTCTCTTATACACATCTCCGAGCCCACGAGACCGAGGCTGATCT
>CAJXTM010000595.1 GCA_913061385.1 uncultured Rhodopirellula sp.
TAAGGAGTCGTCGGCAGCGTCAGATGTGTATAAGAGACAGGAGCAGGGACATGAGGTGCATATTGCTTACCAAACCTCAGGAAATATCGCTGTCTTTGATGAAGACGCGATTCGGTTTGCGGAGTTCGTCGAGGATTTTTGCAGTGAATTTAAAATCCACGCTCCAGGACTCGAGGAATTGGAATCACACATCGATGAAGTACTGCGTAAAAAGCAACCGGGACAGGTAGATAGTGATCAGGTTCAGCGAATCAAGGGTTTGATTCGACGTGGTGAAGCACGCGAAGGTGCCCGCTGTTGCGGTGTCAAAGATGAAAACCTTCATTTTCTGGACTTGCCGTTTTACCAAACCGGTCGTGTAAAAAAGAGTCCGATATCCGCTGACGACATTAACATTACGTTAGATCTGCTTCGGGATATTCAACCTCACCAAATCTACGCCGCGGGTGACCTCTCCGATCCGCACGGAACCCACCGCACCTGTCTATCAGCCATCCTGCAATCCTGCCAGCAATGCGAAGGGGATGCCTGGTACGAAAGCTGCGCGATATGGCTTTACCGTGGAGCATGGCAAGAATGGCCACCTCACCAAATCGAGATGGCTGTCCCGCTAAGCCCCACGGAAGTTGCAAGAAAGCGAGCGGCAATCTTTAAGCACGAATCCCAAAAAGACCGCGCTCTTTTCCCCGGATCAGACGTGCGAGAGTTCTGGCAGCGGGCCGAGCAACGCAATGCCGATACAGCAAGACGGTATGATGAGATCGGCCTCGCCGAATATGCCGCTATCGAGGGCTTCGTCCGCTGGGATGGAAAATCAGGTATCGAACTCTAGCATTGTGCAAGCAGAGTATCGTGCACCAAAACAACATACATCACCATTCAAAAGGCTACGCGATGAAGTCCCTCACCCGACGCATCACCCTGAAGTTGATCGCTCTTGGGGGAGCGTGCTTCGGTATCTCCCCAACTGTACGCGGCGATGATCAAACCCCGGAAAATGAAGCGGACCTTCTCACGGAATCCTCGGACAAAGCAACCATTGTGTCGTGGTCGCAAACACACGATCGTGTCTGGCTGGACTCCCGTATCTGGGCAAATCCGATGGAGGACTGGCGGGTAAAAAATGGTGCGGCAGAGTGCCAAACTTCCGGGGGAAATCGCAACCTGCATCTCATTACGCATCAATGGACTGACCCAACTGGTTCAGTTGACATGAGTGTCTCGCTACAGAAAATTGGTGGCCAAAGCAAAGGTGCTGGTGCGGGTTTTCGAATCGGAACCAAGAGTGAACTGAACGAATATCGCAGTAACTGTTTTGCGAGTGGTGGGATCGATGCCGGAGTTTCGGAAGGTAAGCTCATACTCGGTCGTAACCGAGGAAGCAAAAGCATCGATCTTGATGAACAAACCAAGCTGAAAATAGCAGCCCGCGAACATGGTGCACAGGTCGAACTCACCCTTGTCGCGGAAACACCGACTGGAAAAACAATTGATCAACTGACTGCAAAAGTTCCATCCAAAGCAGTTCTTGGTAATGTTTCACTCGTCAACAATTTCGATGCAAAACTGAAGCAAGGCCAGGGTGGGAAGTACCGCTTCAACGACTGGTCCATCACAGGCAGTGCATTCACAATCGATGAATCTCGAGAATTCGGTCCGATCCTCTGGTCAATGTATTCCCTGAGTGATTCACGCAGTGATGAAGGTTTTGTACTGAAGATCAGTGCGCTCACCGGACCGTTGGGAGATCAGGACAATACGACTGTTGAACTGCAGATAAGTGTCAATGATGACTGGAAATCGATCGGTAATGCACCGTTGGATACCGATGCCTGGACAGCGACATTCCGCATTCCCAACTGGAATGCAGAACTTGCCACGCAATACCGATTGCTGTATCGCGAAAAGAAAATTGATGGAACCGAGGAAGAGTCCACGTGGGGCGGGACAATCAAACCCAATCCATCGGGCAGGCCGCTGAGAATCGGCGCATTAACATGCCAAAACCACTATGGGTTTCCCTACGAACCTGTGGCTGAGAATATCGTCCGCCTCGACCCAGACCTGATTTACTTTTCGGGGGACCAGCTATACGAAAGCCACGGAGGCTATGGGCTAATCCGTGATCCTGCAGGCCCCGCAATACTGAACTACCTGCGCAAGTATTACATGTTCGGATGGTCTTTCAGGGAAGCAATGTGTGACCGACCCACAATCTGCCTCGCGGATGACCATGATGTATTTCAGGGTA
Organism: uncultured Rhodopirellula sp.; assembly: GCA_913061385.1. Lineage (GTDB taxonomy): Bacteria > Planctomycetota > Planctomycetia > Pirellulales > Pirellulaceae > Rubripirellula. Next base: position 2,252 of record CAJXTM010000595.1, read on the forward strand.
ATGTCTGGGGTGAGAGTGGAAGTCCCATGGACATACAGTCTGGTGGAGCATCATCCAATGGTGGTTACAGGGAACCAGCCCGAATGGTCAATGTGGTCCACAAAACGAACACCTCACACCATCCGGATTATTACGACCCCACCCCTGTAAAACAGGGCATCAGTGTTTACTACGGCGACATGGTCTATGGTGACGTGGGCTTCGCTATTCTCGGCGACCGGCAATTCAAAAGTGGCCCACAAAATGTCGATACCGGCAGTGGTCGCGCAGATCATGTCAAAGACCAAAATTTCCCAACATCTGTGTTAGATAAGCAGGGGTTGCAATTACTTGGTTCCCGTCAGGAGTCATTCTTGCAAAAATGGGGGGAAGACTGGCGTGGTCACAAGATGAAGATTCTGCTGAGCCAAACCGTATTTGCAGGAGTGGCAACGCATCATGGAAAGTACGATGGATACTTGAAGGCGGACCTCGACTCAGGAGGCTGGCCACAAACCCCACGAGACCGTGCCATTGACATCCTTCGTGAAGCGAAAGCTCTACATATCAATGGTGACCAACACCTGACATCCTTGTCCCAATACGGGGTCGAAAGACAACGTGACAGCATGTGGTCCTTCTGCACCCCAGCGATCGCAGCAGGCTATCCCCGTTGGTGGCGACCAGATGAAGTGGGAATGCCGCACACAGGACGACCAACTCACGACCTAGAAAACACGGGTGAATACCTCGACGGCTTTGGGAACATGATCTACGTTTACGCCGTCGGTAATCCAGAGGTTGGTACGAAGAAAAACCGATATGAAAAAGCACACCAAAAAGGTAGCGGTTTTGGTCTCGTGACAGTCGACACAACCGAAAAAACCTATCAAGTGGAGAGTTTCCGCTTCTTGATCGATGCCACAGATGGAAAACCTGAAAATCAATTTACTGGCTGGCCTGTAACGATCCACCAACAGGAAAATGCCGGGGACAATATCATCGGATGAATATGATCTTGAGCAAACATACGTGCCACCTTGATTCGACCTGCACCATGCCGAACGACTTTGACGTTAGATTTATCAAATGACATTAACAAGTCATGTTATCGTTCTACTCGCAAAGCTTTTTAGCGGATTCACGGTGCGTTGGGTCGATTGCCAACCAGACACTTGCCAACGCATCTACTTTGCCAATCATACCAGTCACCTCGACGCTGTCGTGCTGTGGTCAGCTTTACCACGCGAATTGCGGCGGATCACGCGTCCTGTTGCAGCCAAAGATTATTGGTCTAAAGGTTGGCTCAAGCCCCACATGGCAGAAAGTTTCAATGCGTTGCTTGTCGATCGCAAGGAAATCAAGGTCCACAAAAGCCCGATTGATATCATGTTGCAACAAATGGGTGATGTGTATTCGCTGATCATGTTCCCCGAAGGCGGAAGATCTTCCGGTGATGATGAGATGGGGAAATTCAAAAGTGGCCTATTCTACATGGCCAAGAAACGCCCAGATTTAGAACTGGTTCCGGTCTATATCGACAATGTGAATCGGATCCTTCCCCGAGGGGAAGTATTACCAGTACCGTTACTGAGTTGCATTACGATCGGATCACCAATTTTTCTAGAGACAGGTGAACCCAAGAATGACTTTCTAGCTCGAGCGCGGCAAGCTGTTCAGCAATTGAAAGAAAGCTGATCTCACAAACTGGGGCTGTTCCGTGTAAATCCTGTCTCTTATACACATCTCCGAGCCCACGAGACCGAGGCTGATCT
>CAJXTM010000596.1 GCA_913061385.1 uncultured Rhodopirellula sp.
GAGATCAGCCTCGGTCTCGTGGGCTCGGAGATGTGTATAAGAGACAGGTCACAAGATGCGTCAAATGAAGCAGAATCAAGGTATGAAGCGTTAAGAAGTCTCGGAGAGTCAGGCGATCTTGCTGGCGAAACCACGGTTGGGCTGCACGAGGCTGATGTTGACCGCGATGATCAAGAAAGCAAATATGCGAATCCGCAGACCGAAGAATTTGAGCAGAACCTTGAAGTGGATACTGAGATAACGGTTTCTGACGAGCACGAAAAAAAGCCCCCGAAGTTGATGGAATGTAGGGCTGGGGAAAATGAGCTTGGGGAGAAGCATGAGTCTGAGGAAAGTGAGTCCGTCGCTGATTTTAAATTGTTTGACAGCGAAGATGAAGGCGATACCCTCGAAGCGTACATGACTCGGTTGCTCAAGGATGTACTTGGCGATGTTGACTCCACTGATGTTGACTCCACTGATGCTGAATCCACTGATGCTGAATCCACTGATGCTGAATCCACTGATGCTGACTCCACTGATGCCGATGAAACGAATCTCGATGAAGAAAATCCAACAGGCGTGAACGCAGAGGAGCAAGAGGATCTTGAACCACTCGATCCGAATGCTCCTATTGTTCATAGGTCGCTGGCGTCAGCGCGAGACACTGACCACAGTGCAATGCGTGAGTTGGCTAACACATCGGCTCGGATCGCGATTCAACGCGTCGAACGCCTGCAGTCCCGCAATACGCAAGTAAAAGGGATGATCCGGTTAGTATGTGCGTTGGGGGCGATCTTGAGTGGTGCTGCCTGTTACATCTTCTTGTTCGGGTTCCCAATGTATCTGTCCGTCGCAATGTCTGGCGTCATTGCGATCGTGTATGTTCGCGAGGCGATACAATTGTTTCAAGAAGCCAGTTGTCAGTTCAACGCAGCAACCAGTGCGGTACAGGATGACGGCAGCGCTCCTGCAAGTGACGAGAAATTCGCTGACGAGAAATTCGCTGACGAGAAATTCGCTGACGAGTGAGATCCGACTGGGCTCGGTTCACTTCTTTGCGTGGTAGTTGGTGGTTTTCCAAAGGATTTGTGTCCAGACCTCATTGCACACGTTTGAATGTGCGGTGACCGATAGCCAGGGTGTCTCACCGATCATTCTTTTTGCGGGCCGTGGTTGCGTGGTTTTGTCTTCCGTCATGCACCGGCACCTTGGATAATGGACGCTGCCTGATTTATCAACCCCCTTCGCGATCTGGTGTAGTCTAAGTGTTGAACGTTTCTTGGTGGCTTGATCCGATTGTGGATAATGACGCATGTTGCGTCTTGTTTTGGTGTCCTGTTCGCTTCGCAGGCTTTGTGACGCCCTGTTGATCGAAGGGGCAGAATGCTTGGGAAAAGTCAGCTGAAACGGGTGTCAGTGATGATGGGCAAGGGGTTTGCGAGCCTGTTAATTGTCTCGGATATCACTTGCTTGAATCGGGAAGGGTCGACTCGCTGCTCCCAGCAAGGAAAGATGGCTTTGGGCAAAGGTCGTGGTACAACGTGATAGCCCACTGAGTGAATTTCGTCTGGATGCAACAAAGAGGCTTTGGATGAATGGTCAAAGTGAACGCCGGTCAACGAGTGATGATTCTGCCTCACCATCGAACAGGTGGTCGCGTGAAAGTCAATCTGTCGAGGCGATTTGGCTTCAGTTTGGAGATCAGTTTCGCCGTCGGGCCCGGACTCGTCTGCGGCAATATGGGCTGACAGGTCAAGCCGAGTCGATGGACATTTGTAACGATGTCATGGCGGAGATGGCGAAAGGTTTCAATGCCAAGGGCGTGACACCGGATGATGCGCTCGCTTATGTCTTGCGTGCCATTGATAATCAGGTGCTCGATACATTTCGTCGATTGGCTAGGCAGTGTCGAGATTTTCGCCGTAATGAGGCGGTTCCAGTCGATGAACTGCCTGTTGCAAATCGAGATCAATCACCAAGTCAGATTACTCTGCATCGAGAGGTGATCGCACGCATACAGTCTTTGCTCAATGATGACGACGCGTTGGCTGTCAGCATGATGCTTGAGAGTCGTGATTGGAACGAAATCGGCGAGTCGCTCGGCGTAAAGCCAGATACCGTCCGCATGCGGGTCAAAAGAGCGTTGGAGCGTGTTCGGGAAGAAATCGGTTTCTGTGATGGAGAGTCGGATGACTGACTCTCGCAAGGTAGGCACGACTACCATTGATGGCCTTATCGGTTGGCTCAATGAACAACGTAGGCAGAATGCCTCTGCCTCGTTGGCTGAATTGCTTAAGGGACAGGTCGTGGATCGGAATGCTGTGCTTGATTTAGCCTGCATTGATCTGATGCATCAGCATCGTAATGGTCATCCAGTCGGTGCAGAGGCCTATGTACGTGATTTCCCGCAGCTCAGTAGAACCAGTGATGTACTTGATCTGATCGATGCAGAGCTGTGCGTAGCGACGGAGCTACGAGTGCCCGTGAATCTTCTGTCCTACTGTCAGAGGTTTCCGGATCTTGCAACTGAGATTGAAGAGTTGGTGCAACTTGACATCAACGCAGATGCTCCGTGCTTTCATTGGAAATCTGACACTGCTGGTTCTGGAATTGACTACAGTGAAGTTCCGCAGTTCGACGCTTCGTCTTCGACGATGAATGAGTCGGACAGTCGACTGAGTGGTTTTTCTGTCGATCGGGCTGTGATGTCGGGAGAGCAAAGGAGTGAAACCGGTGCGTCGGGCGAGGATTATCCTCTTCCTATCCCAGATTGGTTTCTGGTGGATCAATGTCTTGCTCGTGATAATGACTGTTGTTTGTTGCGAGGTCGTGATGATGTTCGTGGTGTTTCACTCGCGATGAAGATTGTCCGTGTGCCGCGGTTGCTGAAGGACAGAGATGTAACCGATTTGCTTGATGTCTGTGAAGCTGCGTCGCGTGTACAGAATCCTTGTTGGATTGCACCGCGGATGGCTGCGATTCAAGTGGGGCATTTGGGGGTCATTCGCCCTTGGCAATTTGCGAATCCGTGGCAACCAGCCTCACTGAGGCTGGTGACAGAAATGAGCGATGTTACCGACGGCATAGCCATCGGAGTGCATTCCGATGAATCGGCCAATGCACCCCTCGAAAAATCGATTGTTGCTCACCGTTGGCGGCACTTGGCAGCGGTCGCATTTGCCGTTGAATCAGCACACCGGGTAGGGGCAACTCATGGCGCAATTCATGCCGGGAACCTTGCGGTGGATCATCAAGGAAAGGTTTGTGTTTTTGATGCAACGTCAAGTGTTTACGCATTGCAACGCTGGTTGGATGATAGTTCGACTGTTATTCAAAGTCTTGATCAACGAATTCAGATGGATGTGGATGATGTGGTGAAATTGGTGTGTGACACTGCAAGATGGGCGTCCTCTCCCGAAAGTGAGCAACTTGTTCAACAGGTGCGGAGAGCCGTCTTGGGTGATGCGGAATCACCACTGGCTTGCATTGGTGAAATCCTGATGCACTACACCGATCACCATGACTTCCGGCAGAGTTCCTGTGTTGAACAGCAACCTCGATGGCGCACCCGAATTTCGCGGTGGTTGTCACGAAAGGATTGATTTGTCTTGGCTCGAGGATCGGATGGTGTGGCTGGGTTCGGACGGATAAACAGGTTGTGTTGTGAGTGATCTGTTACCATGGGCTAGCAAGTCAATGCTTCCCTGTTGATGGAGATCAGTGCATGCGGATCAACTGTCCCGGTTGCCAGAAATCGCTTTCGCTCGGTCAGCCGAAAGCAGGACGCTATCGACCCAAGTGCAAATATTGTGGTGAGCCATTTGATTTGAGAATCGATTTGGAGGGGCGACCTGCCCTGGGGCGAGGACTTAAGGTAACGGAGCATTCGGCACCGCTGGCTTTGCCCGCCGATTCGCAACAAGAGGCGGCTTCGGTGGTCGGGGTGGGAGATGCAACTAGTATTCCCGATAGCTGTCTCTTATACACATCTGACGCTGCCGACGACTCCTTACGTGTAGA
>CAJXTM010000597.1 GCA_913061385.1 uncultured Rhodopirellula sp.
AGTTTGAAGAGGGCGAGAAGGTTGTTGTCCACTGCTGGCGCGGTGGTATGCGAAGCGAAGCATTCACTTGGTTGGCGTTACGAAGTGGACTTTCCGCGACACGAATTTGTGGCGGTTACAAAGCATTCCGTCGCGCAGCGCATGCTAGTTTTGCTGAGCCACGAAAAATTGTGATCCTGTCGGGTTACACCGGAGTCGGCAAGACAGCTCTGTTGCAAGATCTGCGGACTGACGGTGAGCAAGTCGTTGATTTGGAATTTTTGGCTTGTCATCGCGGATCAGCCTTTGGTGGAATCGGGCAGCCGGATCAACCCACCGTTGAGCAATTTGAGAACGATCTTTTCGAAATCTGGCGGACGCTGGATGCGACGTTACCTGTGTGGCTTGAGGACGAGAGTCAGTCGATTGGCAGGGTCAATTTGCCTCTGCCACTCTGGGATCAAATGCGGTTAGCACCCGGGATTTTTGCAGAGGCTGATCGAGCTAGTCGTATCGAGTTGCTCGTACGTGAATACGGAAACCTGCCGGCTGTTGCCTTGGGCGATGCCATCGGCAGGGTGAAAAAGAGGCTGGGAGGGTTGCGATATCAGCAGGCAATGGTGGCTTTGGAAAATAACCAAATTGCAGTATTTGCCGATATTGCATTGCGTTACTACGACGATGCCTACACGACTGCAGCCGAGAAAAGGCCTCGAGAAAAATTAGTTAAATTCGCACTTGCGAAGGCTGGTGTTGCTGAACCCCTGAAAGAATTGCGGAGTTTGGGGCACCAACTGGCGAAAGCTACTGGCTGAACGCGACATTGGTTGTGGCGACATTGGTTGTGGCGACAGAGTTCAAGTTGGGCGTTTTTCGCGGTTCTACACGGCTTTTGGTAAATCAGCGTTGTACTGGACATCTCGCTATAGTGAACTAACACTGAAATGCCCTACACCGGATTGAAAAATGTTAACACGATTCTTCTCACTTTTCGCGGCCGCGTGCATGATTACAAACGCAGTCTTAGCGGCAGAGCCCGCCTCGGATTCCAGAGAATTGTTTGATTTCTCCGATAGCCAGGCATTATCAAAGTGGCAGATCGTAAACGACGGTGTCATGGGTGGTCGCTCATCCAGCCGCGTTGATATGGAGTCAGATGGTGAAATGAAATTCTCGGGAGTGCTTTCGCTGGCAAACAATGGTGGCTTTGCCTCAACGAGGTCACGTGGCAGCAATCTCGGTTTAAAGCAGGGTGATACGATCGTTTTGAAGGTCAAAGGAGATGGGCGGAAATACACTTTTAATGCGTACGTGCCACGCCGCCGGATGGCTTTTTCGTACCGCGTCGAGTTCAAAACGGTCAAGGATAAATGGATAGACGTCCGTGTACCGCTCGATCAACTCGTGGCGACCTCATTTGGCAGGATCGTTCGTGGAGCGACACTCGACCCATCCCAAGTCAATTCTGTCGGCATCTTGCTCGGTGATAAAAAACCGGGGCCATTTCAGATAATGGTCAAGGCGATCGATGTTGAAGCGGAGAGTAAGGATGACACACTAACGCAGGTCACACGTTGATTTGCTTCTCTTGAGAGATGCGCACGGGTACCACCCCTTCGCGGGCGGTTCCTGTTAAGCAAAAAATCGTGCAGGAAACTGAGCCAAGGGCTTATGTCTGGTTTCTCAAAAGTACGTGAACTCGTCGCGAAAATTGCGATCGTCGCAAATGGGCGACTTCTCTGAAGAGTCAAAATTCAAGATTCACGAAAGGTACACTCGCGGTGATGGTGGGACAAAGATCGTCCAACCTGAGGTGACTTTTATCGTGAAGCCGCTGACCTGAACAGAGGTTCCCGGCATCTCGCCGTTGTGTCTGGCGAGGAATAACGATAGTTTGCCCGATAAAAACAGCTCTTTTCTGTTTTGCGAAATCGCGTGTGTGGTGGGCACTTGAGTGCTTCGCGAGTCCAGTCGGCACAGAATTGTTCCAACAATCAGTTGTGAGAAAGTCGGCGCTGAGCTAGGTTCGATTCACCCATGCTCTTCTCGTTGTGCGTTTGTACAGTCCTTTGGGTGGTTTGTTGGTCCATTGCCTTTTTGACTTATCTGGGCAAACCTAAGACAATGTCGGTTTCGACCAGGGGGGAGTCCTTCTTCGGTTTTGTCTCAGCGATGTTGCTCATCGTGCGTACAGTAGGGGTTGTTTAGTGAAGGGAATCGTTTTTACTGCATTTATCGAGTACGTCGAGGACTCGTTCGGTGACCCAGTTGCCGAACATATGATCTCAGGTTCCGATCTAGAAACGGATGGTGCTTACACATCGGTTGGCACCTACGACCACGGCGAGATTGTTCAGATGATTATTCAGCTGGGTAAGCTAACTGGCCGTGATGTCCCAAGTTTGGTCAAGGATTTTGGCCACCACCTCTTCGGGACTTTGGTCGCCGGCTACCCGGATGTTGTTCGGCACGTGGGCGATTCTTTTGGTTTGGTAGCTACCATTGACAACCACATTCATGTTGAAGTGCGGAAGCTTTATCCTGATGCGGATTTGCCGTCATTCTCGCATACGTTCAACGGGCCCAACGAGTTGCGTTTGCTGTACGAGTCAGAACGCGGCCTTGCTGACCTGGCTGAGGGTTTGCTGTTGGGATGCTTCCAACATTTTGAAGAAGAGGTAGCCTTGGAACGAGAGGACCTTTCGGATGGTGCAGGGACGCGAGTCGCCTTTACCATGAAGAGAGTTATTAACTAGATGGAAGAAATCGAGTTACTTAGACGAAAGTTAAAGCGACAGGTTGCTGCACGTTTTGAGGCCGAACGACTTCTGGAGGAGAGAAGTCGTGAGTTGTACGACAAAGGGCAGAAGCTTGAGAAGCTAAATAGCACGCTCGGGGCCCGCGTGGCTGCAGGCACGCTACAGTTGCAGCGTGCCAACGCCATGCTGACGACCTTGCACGAAACTGTCCTCATGGCAGCAGAGGTCGAGACGTTTGATGAGGCTCTTGAGCGATGTTTGAAAGCGATTTGCCAACTGACCGGATGGCCACTTGGGCACATCTATAAGCGGCTCAATGATGATGACGAGTTCCTGTTGCCATCAGGAATTTGGTTCATTGAAAAGCCCGCACTTTTTAATGACTTTCGCGAACTCACTGAGATGACAACGGTTGCGAAGGGTGTCGGATTGGCTGGTCGGATTTGGGAAAGAGGTGCGCCTGTCTGGGTCGATGACGTTAAACGCGATCATAACTTCTTAAGTGCGAAAACAGGAGCAGAACTTAACGTCCGCTGTTGCTTCGGGTTTCCAGTCACGATCAAAGGACGGCTTGCCGCCGTGCTGGAGTTCTTCAACGATGAAGTGTTCGAGCGGGATGACGATTTGGTGGCCTTGCTGGGCTCAGTGGGGGAACAGGTCGGGCGAGTGCTTGAGCGGCAGGAATCACATCGTGAGCAGAAGACGGCACGCGAGGATGCGGATCGGGCAAATCAAGCTAAAAGCCGGTTCCTTGCCAATATGAGCCATGAAATTCGAACGCCAATGAATGCTATTCTTGGTTTGACTGAACTAGTGCTCGAAGGAAAAGTTACCGATACACAACGCGAGTATCTTTCCACGGTACTGGCGTCTGGCGAAAGCCTTTTGTCGCTTGTGAATGATATTCTTGACCTCTCGAAAATTGAGGCTGATGCTGTCACGCTGGAGCGAACGGTGGTCAACCTCCATGACATCGCATTCTCCGTGATGAGATCGATGGCCACTCAGGCCCACGTTAAGGAATTAGAGCTGCTGTGCTCGCTGACCGCGGATGTGCCGGAGTTCATTTATGCTGACAAGACAAGAATGCAGCAGATTTTTATCAATCTGATCGGCAATGCTATTAAGTTCACACAGCACGGTGAAGTTGAGCTGATGATTGATGCGGTGAAGTCTGATTCGGATGAACCTGGCCTTGATTTCACGATCCGCGACCTGTCTCTTATACACATCTCCGAGCCCACGAGACCGAGGCTGATCTCG
>CAJXTM010000598.1 GCA_913061385.1 uncultured Rhodopirellula sp.
GTACAAATGCAGGTTACGACCGCTGGTGGGAAGCGCGAAAGTTGTGGGGAGGGGTAGTGAACCAATCACGTAACCTCGGCATCATCGCGTCTTCCTATGGACCACCAAGCGGAGAATGGCGGAATCAATTCATTCGTTGGTCAGCAGTTCTGCCCCATGTGATTCGATTGAGCTTGCGGAATGAATCGTCGTTGACTGAAGTCTCTCGATTGGTAGGCCGGGCGAATGCACAACGCGTTGCTGAGGCATCGCACATGCCCACCTTTGTCTCCTCCATTCTCGCGCAGATGCTCAGCGAAGGACGTCGTGAAGGGATGAGTCGGTATGCTTTCTTGCAAGCTGAACAGCAACGCAGCATGGTCATTGATTATCTGGGTGGGTGTGAGCGGATTCGTAACACCCCGCTGGCCCGTGCATCTGCAATTCAAGTCCGCCAGTTCATATTCATGTTTCTGATCGCCTTGCCGTTCGCCCTGATGGGAGAGTTTGCAGGTTCGCCGACATTCAACATTGTTGGGCTGGATTTTAATAATGGAATTTTTCTCATTCCGTTTTTTATCATGTTGTTAGCATTGCCAATGCTGTCTCTCGATCGGATCGGAATGGAACTTCAAAATCCATTTGATACCAGGCGAATTGATCATTTGCCTCTCGATGCAATCTGTCACACAATCGAGCGGAATTTGATGGAAGTATTGAAGAACGATTCCATCGCCACAGAAGAAGGATTTGTTCTCGAAACGATGCAGTTGGATCCTGAGATGGCAGCTCTGATCGCCAAAGGTAATGCTCGTGACACCTTGATCTCGTGACGATTCGTTATTCACACAAAGCGAGACTCTGCGGATACATTCGTCTGCAGTGATTTCAGTGCAGTGATTTCAGTGCAGTGATGCTTTAGTGGTGAGTGCGTGGCAGGTGCAGATCACGAATTGGGAATTCTGGGCCGCGCTCGTTGTTATACAGCTTCTCAAACCAGATAAGGACCTAGGCCTCAGGTGCTTGCGTTTTATTCAGATTGTTGGCACCGTCTGAATCAAGATCAGCTATGGTCGCGTTTCCCGTTTTGTTTCGGTCAGGAGCACCGGACACTCTGTTGAGGCTTGGCTCATGATTGGCGGCAATGTCAGCGTCGCCAAGGAATGATGCCATTGAGAGAACGGTTTGTTTGGGTATGACCACCAGTGCCGGTGATTTGTTAATCGAATCCAGTCCCATCACCGCAACGAGTTTTGGGGAACTTGCCACGCGATTTGTCAATGATAAGTTCGTTGGATTTAGGAGCCTGCTCTGGTGATCCGAATCAGCAGGATTAGCTTTTGGCCATTTCGTCCCTGCTACCACCGTAATGGCGAAATTCTTCTTTCGTTCGTTCGCGCGGCTGGTCACGACCATCGATATGGTTTCGGAGAGCGAGTGTAATTCGTGCCGAATCGAATTGTTCGCGTCTAGCAATATTGTCCGCAGGTCATCTGCACTGAAAGTGACAGTGTGCGCTGCCACGCGGAAAAAATGCAGGCCGCGAGCCATGCACAGAAGCCAATGCTTTGCACCAGTTGCTCCGACATCAACTATGCCTATTTCATCCGTGGTTTTAGCGGTGGGTTATCAGTGCCATGTGTTGCTGCCGTCATCGCGAACAGCGGTCTATTTTATTAGGACCCACCATGGTGCACTGCCGGCTGAAATAGTGCTCAGACGCTTTAGGTCACCGTCTTTCGGGTTGATCTGAAAGATGGCAAGGTTGCCTGAGGCTTGCCCAGCTGCAATCAAGAAGCGTCCGCTGGGGGCAATGTTGAACGATCTTGTCGTTTGCTCAGTGGGTGTGTTTCCCAGTCGCTTCAACATTCCATTGTATGTGTTGACTGAATACCGGGCGATACTGTCGTGCCCTCGGTTTGCAACGTAGACAAATTGTCCAGAGGGATGAACTTCGATGTGTGATGTACTGCCGGGTTGAGTGTGGTCATGATCGCCGGGAAGCGTTGACAATGTCTGTTGCAGCGAAAGGGTGCCTTTTGCCGGGTCCAATGCATAGGTTGATACGCTAAGTCCCTGTTCGTCGCTTGTGTAGGCTATGTCAAGACTTGGGTGAAACCCAAGGTGGCGTGGCCCAGTATTGGGTTGACGCAATAATTTTGATGGTTTGTTGTTGACCAAACGCTGAGTCTGCTTCTCAAATCGAAATTGAAAAATTGCATTTGGGCGGGTGTGTGGTACGAACCAATATCGACCGGTGGGGTCTGGCACGATTGAGTGCGCCCGTTCATCAGTTGCGATGGATTGCAGTTCGACGCCGATGGCACCATTACTGTTGATTGAGTGGACTAGGACCTTTCCCGCGCGATAAAAAGCGCTCATGAGAAATTTCCCAGACTGGTCAACAGCCAAATAGGCAGGGTCATCGCCAGCAGTCGTCTCGTTGATGCTGGTCAGTTTGCCGGTTGATTCATTGACACGAAAGCTTGCGAGATTCCCCTCGCTTCTAATGGCGGCATAAATAATGGGAAGAGTTGGGTGAAACGCAAGTGCTCCCGGTTGTCCCGCAACGGGCACACTGTCAACGAGAGTCAGTGTTTCACCGTCTCCGCCTAACCGATAAGTGACGATGCGATTCTCTTTGGCGAGCGAGACGTGCACTAACGGTTCACGAGCATGAACCGCGGCCATGCTTATGATGAACATGACAGCGGAATGCCAGTAGTGTTTCATCAAATAAATCGCTTCACTTTGGGGAGGGAATTGAAGCAGAACTATAGACTAATCCGTTTCCCTCGTCGTAGATCGATAGTCATCGGAGACCGCCCCAAAATCACCTGACCACTCGTTATCCGTGCCGACGGCAAGCCGCTCAGTTAACATGGTGAACTGCATGTTGATTCATTCAACCCGAATCAAAATCTCATTCCGCCTGAGGAATCCTGGTGTCCATGGTGGATCATAGCCTGCATATTCAACTGGCCCCACCGCTGTCAGATTCTGTTGCTGCATCCACTCGCGAAGCTCGCTCTCTTTTTGATTGAGTGCGGCGTCTCCCATTCTTCCAGCAAATCTGAGTGCTGCGAATTTCCCTCCTGCCCGCTCGCGTAGTTGAACGCTTTCGCTCCCAGGCACAGGAGCTCCACCAGCGGCGACTTCCTCCGGAACAACAAATGCCATCCGTCCGCGCTGGCCGTTGGTGTCGGGTCCACTGGTATCTGCTTTATCACTCAAAATCGGAACACCCTTTTGCATAAAAACGGGTGTCGTCATTGCCACTTTTTGTTGCTGACCGTTGTCACCGCTGATGTAGCGAAACAACCGCGAGAAACTGCCATCGTTCCCCTGTGCATCAAATTGCATGGATGTTGAAACCAGAATCAGATCAGCGTAGTCTCGCACCTCAAATTCTCCCTCGGTCCTTACAACGCTGTATCTCGCTGACTCGTATGCGTTGCGAGCTGTGAATTTCCATCCGAAATATCCGAAAATTCCGAGAAAGACAGCAGGGATGCCGTAGTTCAACATGCGTGACCGATTCATAAAGTGACCAAGTGGCTTAAAGAACCTTGCGGATAATACTGGGTCGCGACTGGCGAAACGCTCGCGCCGCGGCTTACCTGACTATAGAGGGATGGGATCCCCACACGAGCAATCAGCTTCAATTCCCGTTGTTACCAGCCAGATTCATTAACAATTGCTCATAAAAACGGATCATTTCGATGAACTCCGCTGTCGCAATCTTTTCATTAACTCCATGGATCAGGTTCAGGCCACTTTGGTCAAGATTCCAAGGTGTGAAGCGATAAACATCTTTGCTGAGAGCAGGGTCATCGTAGTGGGCTGAATCGGTGCTGGCGACAACGTAAAATGGAGCGACAGCCACGTTCGGGTACACCTGTTTGATTGTGCGGTGCAACGCTTCAAAGGAATCACTGGTGTCCGACGAAACTCTCGATGGTTCCCGGCTGTCTCTTATACACATCTCCGAGCCCACGAGACCGAGGCTGATCTCGTA
>CAJXTM010000599.1 GCA_913061385.1 uncultured Rhodopirellula sp.
CTCGGTCTCGTGGGCTCGGAGATGTGTATAAGAGACAGTGGTAAAAGCCGGCACCTTGTCCAAAGAACAGGCAGCCAAGCTTCTGGCAACCATGCAAGGCAGCGGCAAGAGCCAACAGGATCAGCCCAAAGACATGGACGCCTACGGCGAAGAACTCAAAGCGGCAGTTCAATCGGGAAAGATGACCAAAGAACAGGCCATCAAAGCGTGGAACCAGGCAATGGCCGGAACCAAGAATGCGAAAGCGACGGCCAAACCCGCAAATAAAAAGATGGGCTCGAAAACTGCAGTTCGCCCCGGGTCCTTCAATTTTTATGCAATTGTCATTGGACGCCTGCGATCCAAAGACATTGAACTGGGTGAGATTGAAATCGATGTCGATTACGTCATCAGCGAACGTGCCAAAGTCAATCAAGAACTGATGGGAAATCGAATCAAACTGGTCGGCATCTCGGGCGCATTTCTTGACAACCTGTTGCAGATCAAACGCGGAGAAACAATCAAAATCAGGACCGGTGATTATGACCCCGGTAAAAAGGTGCTTGGTTTTGGGTACAAGTTTCAGGTTCTGGAACGAACCCCACCATTCAAACCGGAAGACTTTGGTGTGCCTCCCAAAGACTTCCGAGGCTTTGATGGTCAATTGACGGGAAAAATCATCGAAGCCGCAGGATACGAAGTCGTGATGGAACCGACAGAAATCAAGCCGTCCAGTGACAACAAAGCCGGGCAACCTGAAAGCATCAAGGGCAAGCGGATCCGTATCGCTGGCTTTTACAACCAACACAGCGATCTCTTTGCCGATCTGCATGAAGGCGACACGATTCGTCTCAGCGTTTCCCACAGAAACCCGGCTAGCGATTCGCTTCAAGTGACTGCTCAGCTTGAAAAACTCGAGAAGTAGTTACTGCGAAGGGAAAGGCCGTCCCGGCCAAGTCGACAGTCACCACAAACCTGAAACCATGAATCTCCATGAGACGTTGTTCACTGATCTTCTTGATCCTCGTTCTCGCCCAAGGCTTTTTCCACACGGCCCGGGCAGATGATGTCGTTGCACCTGCATCCAAACGGTTTAACACGCTTGACACCAATGCAGTTCCCGATTTTCAGAAACATGTGGTCCCGCTGCTGGGACGTTTGGGTTGTAATTCGGCGAAATGTCATGGGTCGTTTCAGGGACAAGGTGACTTTCGGCTATCCTTATTTGGATTCAATTTTCAGGCTGACCATGCCAGCCTGAACGATGCGGACAGAATCGACATCGAGTCGCCCGCAGACAGCTTGGCTCTCGCCAAGCCAACCCAACAGGTTGACCATGAAGGTGGTTTGCGATTGAGTGTTGATTCATGGGAATACAATCTGCTGCACCGCTGGATTGCGACAGGTGCGAAAGGGATCGGCAACGTTGATGGCAATGTCGAACCTCAATCCACCGTAGCGGACCAAGACCGAGTCGAGGGCATCGCTTTGTACGAGAAAGCGATCAAGCCAATGTTTCAGGACCACTGCTACGAGTGTCATGGCTTTGACAGTCGTAAAGGAGGCCTGACTTTGACCACACGAGACGCTGCCCTGCGCGGCGGAGAAAGTGGCCCGGTTCTGATCGCAAAGCGACCCGATGAAAGTCTTCTCGTGCAGGCGTTAGTTCATGCAAACGACAACCTGAAGATGCCACCAAGTGGGAAACTCAAAGCGGAACAAATTGCCAATGTACGTGAATGGATCAAACTTGGAGCACCATGGTCGAGTCAATTTGGCCCGGATGCTGGACGAAATGCGAGACAATTGGCTGCGTTGCATTGTGAGCCAGCCGAGATCGTTTTCGCTAAATCTGGCCAGCAACAAATCCGCGTGATCGCCCATTGGGACGATGGCACCCGTGAAGACGTCACCTGCCTGTCACGATTTCAAACCAACGACGACTCGATTGCCACCGTCGAAAATGATGGATTGGCCACATCATCCGGCGCTGGTGATACTCATGTGGTCGTCTTTTATGACAACGGCGTGACTGCCATTCCGGTACTCCGACCGTACCCTCATTCAGCCTCTGCTCAGATCAGCTCTTCGGTTACGGATACCGGGCTACATCCCATCGACCGGATGGTAAATGCAAAACTCGAAAAACTTGCCTTAACACCATCAGGGCTCTGCACCGATGCCGAGTTCCTGCGCCGCGTCAGTATTGACATGACCGGTACGCTGCCGGACCCGGTTGAAATCACAAAATTTCTTGCCGACTCATCACCCGACAAAAGAATCCGCAAAATTGATGAATTGCTGGAACGTCCTTCCTATGCAGCATGGTGGGCGAACAAGCTCTGCGACTTCACCGGATGCAATCCCAAATCCATCAGCAGTCTGATCGAAGTGGCGAGGGAGGAAGGCTATATCCAGGCATCGCAGTGGTACGACTGGATCAACCAACGCGTCATGCGGAACGAACCTTATGACAGGATCGTCGAAGGGATCATGTTGGCTGATTTATCGGGTCGAGGTGAAGGCATGCCAACTTTCTGGACCCGGCAAAGCTTGAAAGAGCCCAAAGATACTGCGATGTCGGTCGCACATGCGTTTCTTGGTATTCAGTTGCAATGTGCCGAATGTCACAAGCACCCGTTCGACCAGTGGACGCAGGCAGATTTCAATGACTTTGGCCGCTTCTTCACATCTGTCACCACGACCAAGCGACAATCAAGAACCCGCGAGAAAACAACGCTCGGTTTATTGCGCAGTCAAACCATATCACTGGAACCAGGCGACGACCCCCGCGAACCAGTCATGGACTGGATGCGTGATAAAGAAAATCCCTGGTTCGCTCGTGCATTTGTCAATCGGGTTTGGGCCGGTTACTTCCACATCGGAATCGTCAATCCACCAGACCAATTTACCCCAGCCAATCCACCAAGTAATCCAGCATTGCTTGAATGGCTGACCACAGGATTCATCAAACAGAACTTTGATATGAAATGGCTGCACCGCCAGATCACCAACAGCGCCGCCTACCAGAGGAGTTGGGTCCCCAACAATTCCAACCGGGACGATCGCCGCAACTACAGCCGAGCCATCCCACGTCGCATCCCAGCCGAGGTGATGTATGACGGAATGAAACAGGCAACAGCATCGGCTGACAAAATGCAGGAGGTACGGAATAATCTCAGGCGTCGAGCCTCGGGTCATCTTTCAATGCGGATGGCGGGCACGCATGCCATGAAAGTTTTTGGAAAACCGGATCGGTCCATTAACTGCGACTGCGAACGGGTCAATGAGCCAACACTGTTGCAATCCATTTTCACCCAAAACGATCCTCTGGTCCGCATGCGTGTGGCCGATAGCGATTGGGTCATCGACATCGAAGATACAGAAGCAGCCAAACAGCAGTTGGATCATGATTCACTTGTCGAGCAGGTCTGGTTGAGAACCGTTGCGAGATTGCCGAACAGCAAGGAAAAGCAACGTGCCAAACAACACCTCGACTCATCCGATACCATCGCTGCCGGCATCTCTGACTTGCTTTGGGCAATGATGAACACGAAAGAGTTCCTGTTGAATCACTGATGACACCGCTGGATCAAATCACGAAGAACGCGCGAATCCAGCTTTGTTTTTGTAAACCGTCACCGTTTTTTTAATCCTGCGACCATGATGACTTTTAAACGCCGCGAAATGTTGCGAATCGGAATGCTGGGGACGGGATTGTCGTTGTCCCAGTACCTGCGTATGCATGCGGCGGAAACACCCAATGCACCCAAACGATCCGGCATCTTCATTTTTCTTGAAGGCGGCCCATCCCATCAGGACTCCTTTGATCTCAAGCCTGATGCGCCCGTCGAAGTGCGTGGTGAATTCAAACCCATCGCGACCAATGTTCAGGGCATCCAGATCTGCGAGCATTTGCCGCAACTGGCAAGTCGCGCTGACAAGTATGCGATCATTCGCGGAATCACACACCTGTCTCTTATACACATCTGACGCTGCCGACGACTCCTTACGTGTA
>CAJXTM010000600.1 GCA_913061385.1 uncultured Rhodopirellula sp.
AGATCAGCCTCGGTCTCGTGGGCTCGGAGATGTGTATAAGAGACAGGTGCAAAGGAGTGCAGATCCGTCTGGTAGAAAATCATGCCCACTGCCGTACACCAAAGCGTTCCAAGGATTCTCTGTGGGCAACGGGATCGTGTCCACAGCATAAGGTGCAGTCGTTCCTCGCTCACCATTGACGGCAATCGTCTGCGGCCACTGCGATTCACCACCCCGCAAGTGCTCACGATCAGGATGATTTTCACGAGGTGCAGCCACGCTTACGAATTTCCCGTCCACGATCTGTGGTGCATCAAGATAGTCCACACCATCAACGCGATATGAAAAAATCACCCGGTCACCGTAGCGATACAGACCGAGGTACTTCTTGGATTCGGCTTCTTTTAAAAATCTCCGCTCACCGAGATCCACATCCAATGTAGTGCCCTTTTGCCTCAGGCCCTGCATGAATCCATGTCGTATCGTCGAGAAGCCGACGAAGCCACCTGACCAGATCCTGCGATAAGTCAAAGTATCAGGATCAAAACATGCTGAAAGTCGCTGCTCGCCACCACCAACCTGTAGGCAAATCCCCCGTGTCACTCGAATACCATCACCGTGGAAAACTCCACACAGGAGAGTCCCAAGATCCGTCTCGTTCCAGCGGCCATCGGCCCATGACGGTTCGGTCTGGTTACCCCAATGGCCATCCTCACCACCATCAAGTCCTGGGAACTCTGCCAACAACTTGGGACGTGGTTTCGCATCGCGAAAGTATCGTGCCTGTTTACGATAAAAGTCATACAAACGATCACGGTTGACATTTGCCTGCCAACTTGGCCAACGTTCAGGCTCAAGTGGTTCACGGGACATCTCAAACGATTCAGGATGATGACCATGAGAATGCGATAGCAGAGCATCGATGCCCGCCGAACTGAGTTTCTCATGTTTACCGAGATCAGCCAAAAACGAAATCAGGTCATGCTTGTCCTGCAACGACAAAGTGGCCAAGAGCCCAGCTGGCATCAGGGAACCAACTGACTGTACCGCTTCGATGTCTTCTTGGTTGATAGAGATGGTCTTGCCTGTCGCGCTATCACGAATCACCAGCTTGGAATCACTTTCGCTGACCTGATAACCACGAAATACCTGACCATCTAAATTCAAAACCGCTATCGCCTTGTACTCATCTACAACAACCCGTTGAGGCCACAACAATGACTCAACGATGTGACTCAGTTTCTGCTTCTTCCCAACTTCGCTCAAATCGGGACCAACAGCACCTCCGTGATCACCTACCTTGTGACATGACAAACACGCACTTGTTGGTGCCGAGTAAACCACAGCTCCACGCCCCGGATTACCTTTCTCTAGCGATTCGGCCACCAAACTTTTCACAAGTTCAGCATCATAAGGCTGCTCCTGGGCAGTCCCTGAACTGCTACACAAAAGCACTCTACAAAACAGAACAATGAACACTAACAAAAAATGAAGAGATGGCATAAGTCGCACCTGACGAGCGAGTGGTATGTCTGCAGTGGCCAGACGGCGATGGCGGCCACTTCCAATGATGTATGACTAAAAGTGCTTAGAAGAACTGAACAGCACTAATCAGAGATTTCCCAGTGGTACCTGAGGAACGTCACTTCTTCTTCCCGGTTGGGATATCGATCAGAATGGGCCCCTTGTTTGTCTCTTCGGCTGGTTCGCTGATTGCGGCACCTCCAAGCTTTTCATCCCAGTCGACCGAGAGCAGCAAGTCAAAGCCCGGATTCTGATCTTTCACTTGGCAAGAGCAAGGCCCAACCACGAAGCGTGATGCCATGGCCACGGTGTCACGAAAGATCCCTTTTCCCACCAATGCATAGAGCACTCGACCACGTCCAATCACGGGGAATGCCATAGGCTCGGCCAGCGACTCAAGATCAGACTCACTGCCCATCAACATTTCAAGAAAGAACGACTCGTTGGGGTCGTTTCGATCAAGAGTAATGATGGAGAAACCGAGCCTAAGTTCGATGGGATTCTCTGGCTGAAACAATTCGTCTTCTTCCAATTCATCCTGCGGAGGCAACTCAAGCGACTGCTGATTTTTTTTTACCTCAACAGTCAAACGCTCCAGAGCAGCTTCATCTTGAACCTTGTCGCCACATGGCACAAACACCCAAACTGCCGAATCACCAGACAGCAATCGCTTAACTAGTTGTTGACGCACCGGTGAATCGATGGCACGTTGAACTATTTGTCCTGTGAGTGGGTGCACACTCACAACTCGATCCGGCACCTCCCGTGCATTCCTCGGATAGAGTGTTACAAGAAGTGGCTCGTTTCCACTGTTACGTTTATTCCATATCCCCAACAGCACACTGTCTTTTGCTGAACTAACATCTATCGTGCGAACATTAAAATTGGCAGGTGTTTTCGACCGCATATCGGCCTGCTGTAAAGCTTTGACTTGGGCTAGATCTTTAGCAGTCAATTCTCCTTCATGCAAAACCACCAATTCGTATGGATCTGCAGGCCATCGCTCGAGCGCGTACCTGAACACCGGCACGTTGCAGGCGATTGCGACGGACGCAGCTAAGGTACAGACGGTCAAGATGAGCGCGGTGGCTTTTGGATTTTTCATGGGAAACTCTAGGTGGGATAATCGCAGGGCAGGGTACCGTCTAATTTTCATCCGCCCGGGTGCTGACGAATCAACTCGACTCCGGAAAGCAACGGTTTTCCCTGCTTTGCCCGAAAGCGGATATTTAATTCTTCCCCGATCATGATGTCGTCCAGGATATGAATACACCCCTGCGACTCATCGGTAGAGGAATCAATTGTAACATCCGTGAGTACAAGCTTGTCCTGTACAAAGACGTCAAATACTCGCCGACCACTAACTTCGACATCCGGCCCACCAAAAAAGAGACGCAGGCGATATCGGTCTTCTGACTTTGAATCGTCTACTTTCGCTTCGGCATCAATGACCAATCTGGCTTGATTCTGCCCTGACTTGGAATAAGCAGCCAACTTCCGATCACCTTCCACAGATAGCAAAAAAGCAATGGAATTCCCTGGTTTCCAATCTTTTCGCTGAATTACCGAATGAATCAACGGAGCAAGGTTGGGTGTGCGGTGCGTCTTCCATTTCTGTGCCTTGCCCGTCCACGGTTTCGGATCCCACGAAACGGACTCTTTTGCAACCGTGCGCGATGACAAGTTTCGCTCGGCCTTGGCAAAGCTTTTGGCATTTCCGCTATCCTCGACAGAAATTGTCAGCTCAGCTGAATTCTTGCCGGGCTCCGCACTCGCAAATTCAATGTGTGCCTCGCGAATTACACTGTCACGATACATTCGGATGTCATTGAATCTGAGTCCCAACAATTGGCCGCCCGAAGATTGACTGAATTCAAAATCTTCACTCACCAGATCAACTTCCCCGCTAGCATCCTCAATCGCATCATCATTTACATGTTCCACGGGTATACCTTTTTGCAGAGAGTACTCATCTCTGAGTTGCATCGCAATTTTCAAACTTGTAATACCATCTAAACCCGATGACATTACCCATGGATACTCTGATGCCGAGACGACCGAAACATGATGTGTGAAGACATCCGTTTTGTCATTCCACTCAAGCTTCAAAGGTGGGGATGGTCCAGCCTTCACTGGATACTCGAGCCACAGTAGTCCATTTGCGTCACGTCGATCACCAGCAGCACCAAAATTGATTCCGACCCGATCAATCCGCTCACCATGTGTCTTGACTGATGCAGCCGTATTAACACTCCACAACTCCACCTCAGGCATATGGACCAGAGCGAGCGACGTCTGATTTTGATAGGCACAACTACAGGTGCGTGTGTAATCGGGCGCATTGAGCACCCCATTTGCAACAACCAGATTAGACGTGCAGCCTGACTTAAAACCACCAAGATTTCCCGTTCCAGCGTTCGTCTGCAAATCGTAATACCCCTGTCTCTTATACACATCTGACGCTGCCGACGACTCCTTACGTGTAGA
>CAJXTM010000601.1 GCA_913061385.1 uncultured Rhodopirellula sp.
TCTACACGTAAGGAGTCGTCGGCAGCGTCAGATGTGTATAAGAGACAGGGGCATCGCATGGATGTCAATGCCGAAGCCAACTCACTCACCGCCCAGTCCAAATCATCAATCTCGAGTCGATATTCGGGCCAACGCCAACCCGCAGGCCACATCTGGTGCGGCGCAGGCCATCGCGTTTGATCAGTCGCTGACTGCATCCGAGCAACCAACCGCGGCACACCGGGCGAAGCTGTTTCTGACGAATCCAGCGGGGGTAATGGGGGCACGAAGGCCGAAACCCATGGCCCCGCATCTGCATCGAGGCAGATCCGGCTCTCAACCTTACCCTGCCCCTCAGAAAGTTGCTCATTGCGTGCAACTTCCTCTGACAACTGTGGCTGATCAGCACCCAACTTAGGGATGGTAGCTTGATGATCACGGCTCACAGGAGCAGGAGCAGGGGCATTCCCGACAACTTTCATTGGCTCGGCTAGCGGCTTGGCTGCAAACGTCGTGATACCAAACTGAGCAGCCAAACGATTACAAAGCTCCTCCCGAATAGCCTGATCACCGCCAACCAAGGCTAACGAGGGGGTCCCTTGGTTGATGTGCGCCGCAAGACGCTTCAATGTCCAACCGAATCGTGGATCCCGATAGTGGGCGGCAACATCGCAGGCGGGTTGCAGCACGAATTGGCGAGCGGTGTACCGCGGGTGGGGGACGATCAAACCGGTTCCCCCACCGACTAATTCACCGTGGAGAACAACATCCAAATCAATCGCTCGGGCTCCCCAACGCTGACGCCGCTGACGCCCCAGATCCGTCTCTATTTTCTGCAAAGAGTCCAGTATTTCCCTGGCCGAAGCATCCGTATCAAACGCAGCAACAGCATTCAAAAAGGGCTCTTGCCCGGTGGGACCACCGATGGGAGGCGTTTCAAACAGACGACTCGCTTGCAAATCATTGACACCGCAAAGGTCTGCCACAGCTTTTGCGGCATCAGCAATCAAAGCATACCGATCACCCAGATTGCTACCAAAACTGATCAAACACTGCGCCTTCACGATGCCTACTCACTTGTGTTAACGAAAAAGCCGCCATCACTTCGACCGTCGACCCTCTGACCATCCCTGCCTTGACCATGGGAGAGCAAAGCATAGACGATACGTAGCGAAATTTTGCAGCAATATCGATTCAACGGTCACAAGGAAGCGACTTGCGTCGTAGCTGAAGCGGAGCCGCCAATCACCAGCATCCTACAGTCCGCACTCAATTAGGCGGCATTGTCATGTCCGACCAGAGATTGCCGCGGCAGGCCAAGCCTGCGTTTTATCGCTACAACTGATCGCCGAGGTGTGCGTTCACAGCGTTTTGTGCGAGAATGAAGTTAGCGCGCCCGTCTTGAAATTTCCGGATAGTCGAGGATTCCGTTGCTTGCCAGTACAGCGTCAACATGCCCCCCGAAGACCCCGATAATGCTGAACAGACCCCAGATCGGGTATTTCTGTCCGCTGCCTTATTCGAACTCGCCCTCGCCGCGCTCGCTCTGTTCCTGGGCTGGGCAATCGGGCCATCAGCAAGAGCAACCGTGCCGGAACTCGTCATCGACGAGGTTTGGCCCATTCTGAGCAATGTCCTGCTGGGCTGTGTCGCAGCTGGACCTATTTTGCTGTTCGTCGAAATCATCCGCCGCATTCCATGGGAACCGATTCGCGAACTTGAGCGACTGACGGATGATGGGATGCTCCGCACACTGCTTCAACTGCGTCCACCAGAATTAATCATGGTCAGCATCTGCGCTGGGATTGGTGAGGAACTTCTATTTCGCGGCTGGCTGATGTACTGGCTTGCAGATCTGGTCGGTCTCGCAGATTTTTCAGGCGGGGCCGATACGACGCTGGCGATCGGAATCGCGTTGGGCTTGTCATCTTTAGTATTCGGGCTTTTTCATCCCATCACAAAACTCTACGTCGTTCTAGCCGCACTGATGGGTCTGTACTTTGGAGGTCTGGTGCTCTACACCGGGAATCTTCTGGTTCCGATAGCTGCCCACGCTACCTATGACGCAGTGCAGTTGATTCTGACCGCTCGCAACGAGCGACTTGAAGCAAGCCAAGCTGCATGATGGGTGTTTTCCGGCCTCAACGCGAAAGCCGTGACTCTCACCAAGCCGAACTTGGGGAACACAACTGCGACATTCCTAGAATGCTCACCATCCCCTGGTGAGATATCGATTATTATAGTGCTTGAGCAACATAGAGAAATCGGAGTCCCACTCATCGGGTTTCCGTGACATCCGCAGAAAATCATCTCAGCGGACACCAGTAGCTGCCAGCCTTACAACCCTCCAATTCCCATCGCAGAGCTCTCGATGCTGAGCACGGATTCGCAACTCGCTGACACTCCAGCCAAAACCGTATCGCGACCGGCGATAGCGTTCGCCCGCATCAGCACGGTTCTGGCGAACCGAAGTTCCGGATGTGGTCCCAGACGTTTTCTCGTCGCATGCGTATTTGCGATACACATGTTGGCTACAGTTTCCGCCGCAGACGACGCCGGCAAACTCCGCTTTTTCGAAGCCAAGGTACGGCCGCTACTGGCAGAAAAGTGCTTTGAGTGTCATGCCGCGGACAAAGCTGAAGGCGGACTAAGACTCGACCACGGCACCGCTGTTCAAAAAGGAGGCGACAGTGGTCCCGCCGTTGTATCGGGCGCCCCGCAACAAAGCCTGCTGGTCAATGCGATTCGCTACGACGATCTTGAGATGCCTCCCAAAGCTCCTCTGACAGCAGCACAACAGGAAGTACTGATCAAGTGGATTCGTGACGGCGCAGTTTGGCCTCAGGAAGCACCTTCTACACACAACGCAGGAACAAAATCCGAACAGCCATGGTGGGCGGCACAGCCGTTAACGCCAGGTACCGTACCAGCAGCCATTGGGGAAAGCACATCCCGTCATCCGATCGACCGCTACGTGGACAGGGCTCTCACCGAAGTTGGCCTGAAGCGGGCAAGGACAGCCGACCGCCGCCACTTGATCCGGCGTCTGTCCATGGACTTGCTGGGTCTGCCCCCCACATCCGAACAGATCAAAGAATTCGTTGATGACTCCCATCCCAATGCCTACGGCCGACTAGTCGATCGCATGTTCGCACAACCGTCGTATGGCGAACGAATGGCACGCAAGTGGCTTGACCTTGTTCGTTTTTCCGAATCTGACGGGTGGCGTGCCGATGCCTTTCGCCCACAGGCATGGCGTTATCGACAATTCGTATCCGATGCGTTCAACGAAGGAATGAACTACGAAAAATTTGTCGCATTGCAACTTGCTGGCGACGAAATAGCCCCCCATGACAAGAATGCATTAGCTGCGGTTGGGTTATTGCGACTTGGCATCTACGAGTTCAACCAACGTGACGCCGAAGGCCAATGGCAAAATATTGTGGACGAGATGACAGATGTAACCGCAGACATCTTTATGGCCACAGGCTTGGCATGTGCTAAATGTCACGACCATAAATTCGATCCCATTCCGCGCAGTGACTACTTTCGTTTCCGCAGCGTTTTTGAACCCATCCTGTTTGTCGATCAGAAACCTCAAGAGGCGATCGCCGCAGAGAAAAAAGAACAAGTTCAAGCACTTCTCACTGAACTTGCCGCGGTTGAAGCTGATGACATCAAGTCACTTGCAGACGGTGCGGTCGATCGCTTCCCGCTCAACGTGCAAGAAATGTTTCGCAAGCCAGCAAGTCAGCGAACGACCTACGAACACCAGATTGCATACCTTGTTGATCGGCAGGTAATCGATGAAGGAGTCACTGCGGCCAAAGTCACTAAGGCGATCGGAAAAGAACGAGATGAAAAACGAAACGACATCCTGAAACAACTATCGCTACTGAATGCTAATCCATACGAAACTGCAGAACTGATCACCGTTGCAGACGCCAATGGCAACATCCGTCCAACACGTTTGCCTGGACGCTCGGATGGCAAGTCTTTTCAGCCCGGC
>CAJXTM010000602.1 GCA_913061385.1 uncultured Rhodopirellula sp.
AGAGACAGTTTACACACTCACCTCAAAGGGCGAGACCGAGTTGGAACTTGAAGGTGATGGATTCCACCTGCCTGGCGGCGAAATTTTTTCAATATTCATTTCTGATCATCATATCTGTGAACTCACCAGTCCCCTCAACCAACACACACAGCCCATCAAACTTAGCCGCCAAAATTGCCCACAGCATTTCATCATTGGTGCCCCCGTCGTGATCCGGCACCGAGATACGGTTCTGCTGTCCGGGACGTTGGCACCCAACGAATAGCGATCGTCTTGCGGTAAACAATATCTGCAAGGGGAAAGCAACGTACGGACCCAAACGCGGTGAAGGTCACCCACACGCAGCAAATCGCCATTTTGATCAGAGGCACGCCATTCACATCAAGCCAAAAGCAACATAAATTCGGTTGATCTGTTTGAGGTTCTGGTTCGCGAAAATGCGGGCATGCTCTCTGGGTTCATCCAATCAGCAACCCCGACAAGTGCCTGCGATGACATCTGCAGGAAACCATGCTGACAGCGTGTCGACGCTGGGACGATTACAATCGAACTCGCCCATTCGGCGAGTGACTGCGCGGGATCGCGATCACAAACGACGAAGCCTATTGGATGCTTCCTCCATCACTCCGCAACTAATCATGAATAAACATTCGCTGCGATTCCTTTGGCTTGCATTTGCTTTAGTCCTTCAGCCAACTGAAGGGTCATCGGCTCAATATGCCCCTCTCAAGACTTTGTTCGAAGTCGAAGTAGTCGACACAAGTTTTTCGTATGGGCCATCGAACCGGTCAGTCCCCCTGCGAATTTACCTTCCCAAAACTGACGCACCCAACCCAGTTCTTCTATTCAGTCACGGACTCGGTGGATCACGGGAAGCCAGTCCTTTCCTCGGAAAACACTGGTCGGGACGAGGCTACTGCGTGGTGTTCATGCAACACGCCGGTAGTGACCGCGATGTAATGAAAAATGCAGGACGCTTCCAACGCCTCAGCGCCCTGAAAAATGCAATCAGCGGAGAAAGTGCCAACGACAGAAAAAATGATGTTCGCGCGACGATTGATGAACTTGAGAAACTCACTCTCACGCGAGGCCAATTTTATGGCAAACTTGATTTGGACCGACTTGGCATGAGTGGTCATTCGTTTGGAGCAATCACAACCCAAGCGGTAAGCGGGCAAGAACACAGGCTAAAAAGGCAAACTCACAAAGACTCAAGAATCAAGGCGGCGATCGCAATGAGTCCGAGCATGCCACCACTAGGTGGTGCTTCCTCAGCATTTGCCTCAATCAAAATCCCATGGCTGCTAATGACTGGCACGGATGACAACAGCCCGGTCAACCGGCGTGTCGATGCAAAATCGCGTCGCGAAGTTTTCAAAGCGTTGCCCTCGGATGGACACTCCTTCGAACTGGTACTTAATGAGGGTACACACTTCATCTTCGGCGGACGCAGCGAAAGGCTACCCGCTTCGAAAAAATCAAAGCTGCAACAGGAGACTATCAAGGCTATCAGCACCGCGTTCTGGGATGCATACCTGATGGAAGCCCCTGCTGCACTCGCGTGGCTCAACGGTGGTGAAGTAAGAACAATTCTCGATGATCGAGATACATGGTCGAAAAAGTGAGGTGGTCACTCATCGGGGTTCGCTTGCAAGCATTCGAGAAAATCCGCGTCAACCTCTATAAACTGAGATGATCGGAACACATTTCAGGCGAACGCCAAAGCTAGGCCCGCGGCCCGCAATTTCACAAAGATTTGCGTTCAGTTGGATCCAGCAAACGCTTGGTTCAGTGCGCGACCCAATTCCGGCAAACGCTCCACCCGTTTAAACAGACGAACTTTTTCGTCCGACTCGCCGAGAAAATCAGGCAGGCAAGCCAGCGCGGGATCAGTAAGTTCACCCAAGCCCATCGCCCATCGCCCGGTCAGGAAATAGACGTGTTTCACTCAGTACGTCCTCATGGATCTCGAACGGCGAGTGGCGTCGATCACGCCCTGACCTTTGCACAAGATTTTCAATTGCGTTAGCGGGTCCCTCGATGACTTGCAAAAACTGACCGCGATCATCAATTAAAATCCCAGTGACACATAGATTTCATTGAATCCTCGTGCCGCATGCAGCAAGGCAAGCAGCGCACCTTGATCGAGGGCAACAGTAGCGATACTCGTGTAGGTGATGCGACGCAGCATTCCAAATACCATCAGAGAGCGCACTACAGGAGACCTCAGTTTCTTATGGGGCCTCGACACTTACAATAAAAGTGCCGCAAGACGGGATAAAAAACCAACTGGCAAGCCTGTACAATCCGATCCGAAAGCGTCTCGCGTCAAAGCATACCGTGCTTGGATGGCAACTCGACCTGATCGTCGATTTTGTCTGATTGCATGGATGTCAATTCCCTTTCGAAACGGCAGGCCGATGCGTTTGCAACGGCATCAAACGTGCAATCAACCTGAATTTTCCGCAAAGATCACGATTAGCGATTCATCCACTCACACCAGCATTGGCAAAAGGTGGTTATCAACGTGAGTCGAAGGTAAGTTATCGGGGAGAACGTGCGTTCACATGGATCACCAGCAAGTCGCAACGTCAACCTCACGACCATCTACCTACTACTACACGAGTTCTCGAAATGAGATTCACTGTCCCTGCTCTCCTCCAGCTGTTTTTTGTCGTTTGGATGGGTGCTCTGAATGTCACGCATGCGGACAGTGGGAAAGCAAAGACGACAAAACAGAAAGTGAAGGTGTTCATCCTTTCAGGTCAGTCCAACATGGTGGGTGCGGGGAAGGTGACCGGTGGAAGCAGTCGCTGGAGTTCAGAATTCATGGATCCGGTCGTCTCCGTTTACGAAGGCAAATATCAAGCAGAGGCTGATTACGATGCGTTGAAACCAATCACCACACTTGCATTGAAAAATTTCGGTGGTAGCAATCCAACCGCCTATCCCGGGGGTGGCACTCAGGTGGCGCGAGGATTTGTTCAAGTCAAGGATTCTGGCATCTACCAATTTCGGCCCGGCTACGGAGGTTCCATGCACAACATCATGGAAGTTGACGGAAAAGAAGTACACCGGATGGAGCTTGGCGGGGAGCCGATTCGCACAGACATCAAACTAACGGGTGGCAAGAAAGTTCCGTTCAAGATCACCTATCTCACAGGGGACGCCAACGGCCTAGGTTGGATCGACCGTCAAGATATACCGGGCACCCTGGCCACACTTGTCAAACATGAAGCCAAATATCCGTATTTGATCAACGACAAAGGACAGTGGACCAAGCGAGACGATGTCTGGTACCGGGGGGTAGTCACAGCGACCGGCAGCCATTGGCTGGGAGTAAAATCCGGAAAAATCGGTCCTGAACTAGGATTTGGAAAGGTGCTCGGTGATGCGATCGACGAGCCAGTCCTGATCCTGAAAACGTCTCAGGGCAATCGTTCACTTGGATGGGATTTTTTACCACCAGGCAGCGTGCAGTACGAAGCCGATGGTAAAGTCTACGCGGGCTACAAAGACTCGCCGGCATCCTGGGAAAAAGGAACGGAACCGAAGCCGATCAACTGGTACGCGGGCAAACAGTATGACGACTGCTTCCAAGCTGCCCATGAAGTGCTGGACAACTTTGATCAGCAATTCCCACACTGGAAGGGACGCGGCTACGAGATCGTGGGCTTTGGCTGGTGGCAGGGAGATAAAGATCGGTACAACGCGGAACATGCCACACGCTATGAACAAAATCTTGTGCGTCTAATCCAAAACCTACGTACGGAATTCAATGCTCCAAAGGCCAAGTTTGTTTGCGCGACGCTAGGGCAGACAGAAAAAAGCAGAGCTGAAGGCACCGAAAAACTGATTCTCGAGGCGCAACTGGCTGTCGATGGTGATGCTGGCAAGCACCCTGAATTTCAAGGAAACACCGCTACGGTATACACGCTGTCTCTTATACACATCTCCGAGCCCACGAGACCGAGGCTGATCTC
>CAJXTM010000603.1 GCA_913061385.1 uncultured Rhodopirellula sp.
CGAGATCAGCCTCGGTCTCGTGGGCTCGGAGATGTGTATAAGAGACAGGCACGATAGTGCTTCGAGTCTCCTGGCACGTTACTTCCGGTGACGCACCAAACAGCTAGTTGGTAATGCATTTCAGCGTTGTCACCAGCCTTGGCCGCAAGCCCTCGGTAAGCCGCAAGCTGATCAGAATCGATGACTCTCCACACCCGACTGGCCGGTAATGCAACATGGATATCGTCGTCAACGCGGACTATGACTGAATCCGTTTTGCGGCTTGCCTCGCCAGTTAAATGCCCGCCGCCAGAAAGCTCAACCGTATCGGCTGAAACGGTCTGCCTCGTCACGATCTCCGGATTGTTGGCAAGAATTCCAGCAACCACTGCGACACAAAAGAGCCGATTTCTCATCATAGATTCTCTTTCTAAACAGCTTTCCCTGAACGCGTTTTCAACCGACGCCTGGATAATTCGAAGTCGGACACCTATTTGGTGCCATCGGTACTTTAGCCTTCCCGCCTGTAGAACAGGCTAAGAAATCCGGGTCAAACGCTTCAATTAGTGGCGTTATCGTTAAAATCGTTCATCTGGGTGGCACCGACTGACGATTTATACTTGACTAAAGAGATCATATTCATAGTATATCGTAAAAGCACGTTAAATCTGCAGTTCCTGCCATGTCCGCACGGCCAAAACCACCGATGAACGCTCCCGTACCACCGGGTGACTCTGCTCAGCCAGATCCCAAGCCAAAATCTGCGATGCCCTTGAAAGTTCTGTCCCCCGACTCGGGCGAACCGCGTGGCGCACTTGCTGCCACGCCACCGTTGCATCCCACTGACGATTTTCTGGAAGAGCTTGAACGAGAGAGCCAAGACTTGGAAACAGCGACCCCCAAGCAGATACTGAATTGGGCGGTCGAGAGGTTCGCTCCAAAATTCACGATGGCCACAGCCTTCGGCCCTGAAGGCATGACCATCATTCATATGCTGTCCGAGATCGCTCCCGAGACTCCAATTTTCAATTTGGATACTGGGTACCAATTCAAGGAAACACTGGAACTGCGAGAGCGAGTGAAAGAGAAATACGGTATCGAAGTTGAGTACAAACTCCCTGACCTGACCGTAGCCGAGTACGAATTGGCGAATGGCGGTCCAGTTTACAAATCGAACCCAAACCAGTGCTGTTTCGATCGAAAGCTGAAAGTGCTACACGAATCAGCCAAAGGGCATCACGCTTGGGCAAGCGCCATTCGCCGAGACCAGAGCCCAGATCGCTCAACGGCTCCCATCGTGGGCTGGGACCGCAAGTTCCAACTCGTAAAAATCAGCCCGCTCGCCAACTGGACTAAGAAGGACGTTTGGTCACTGATCACTAGCGAGAACATTCCCTACAACCCACTTCACGACCAAGGTTATCCCAGCGTGGGTTGTCACCCGTGCACACGTGCTATCTTGCCGGGCGAAGACGAGCGATCTGGCCGTTGGAGCGGATTTAAAAAGACAGAATGCGGACTTCATTCTTCCTAAGCCGCAGAGCAACATAATGGTCATCTCCGCCCGCGTTCATTATGCCTGCGTTGCCATGCTTGAACTCGCTATCCGAAGTGATGAAGGCTCTCCGGTTGCGATCCGAGAAATCACTGACCGACATGGCGTGCCTGGACCATTCTTGGTCCAAATTCTCCGCAGCCTCCGCGGATTGGGGTGGGTTCAGAGCGTGCGCGGAAGCCAAGGCGGTTATCGCCTGTCGGTTGATCCTGCCACCATCAGCCTCTTGGATATTGCCGAGGCGATTGGTTCACAGGAAGTAGGTTGTCGCACGGAAGGGAAACGCACACCAATCGCCGGCATTCTGCAAGCACAGTGGGACGATGCGGCGGATGCCTCACGCCAAGTGCTTGGCCAGGCGACCTTGAGTGGTCTTGTGGAGCGGGCACAGCAAGGCGACGCATCCATGTTTTACATTTAGTGTCATCATGCCACCAGTGTCGCGTCTCATATCAAACGCATCTCTTGGCCGACGCATCTCTAACTCGGTGAAGCAGCACAAACAGATTATTTCTTTTTGCTGCTCGGACGCTTTCGCTTGCTCGGTTTTTCAAACGTCGGCTCTGGCTTGGCAACTTGGCTTCGGATCCGTTCCGCCAAAGACTGAGATTTCACTGGAGCAGTTCCCGACCCACCTTCCAATCCAGCCAGATCAAAGTGGTTTTTGCTGGGCAGGGTGCGTTTGACAATGATCCGCTCGCAAATCCCCCAACAACTGCTGGTGATGAAATAGATACACAACCCTGCAGGTACGCGAAAGAAGAATAAACCCATCATCAGCGTCATGATGCTCATCATTTTTTGAGTCATGGCCGACTGTTCATCAGTAGCTGGCGGCATGAACATTTTCTGTTGTGTCAGATACAAAACCACAACGATGACCGGCAGTACATTGAAGTAGGGTCCGAGCCAACCAATGCCTCGTCCCGACAAGTAATCCCACAACCAATCACCCCAGAAAGCCAGCTTATCGGGACCCGCAAGATTGGATGCCCAATCGCTGAAACTGAAAGCGGGCTGTTGCCTCATTTCGATATTCACGGAAAGAGTCCGATACAACCCAAGGAAGATTGGAAGCTGGATAAACATGGGCAGACAACCCGCTAAAGGGTTGAGGCCAACACGTTGCTGCAGCTCCCGCTGTGCCTTGAGTTTTCCTTCCATGTCATCCTTGTACTTCTCATTGATCTTTTTCATTTCTGGTGCCAACTCCTGCATTCGTTGCGCGTTGACAGCCGCTTTTCTGCTCAGAGGGAACATGCACCCGCGAACAACCAAAGTGAGCAGGATGATGGCAAGAGCGTAATTCCCTACGCCTGAGAGTCCATTCAGTAGTCTTCCCAACAACTTTGCAATCGTTGAGAACCATCCATAATAGATGCAATCCTGCAATCCATACTGAGTCAACAACTCTGTGTACTTAGGGCCTGCGAACAGTCTCAGATCCCGCCGAATGGACTCGCCGGGCCCCAATTCCTCATTGAGTGTGTCCACATAAAAAGTCGAATTGACTGCACGCTCTTGGTGTCTGATGATTCCAGCGGGATCCGAAGCAACACCAGCTCCGCCGCGGTCAAGTGTAGTCAGTGAACTTTGCCCTTCGGCGGGCACATAGGCGACAGTGAAATATTGTGAATCAACGCCGACGTAACTCAGTTCCTGACTTGCAACACCACCATCAACCGCGAACAGTAGATCAGTCATTCCATAACGCGGCAGTGTCGGATTTGCGTCAGGCCTATCTTGGTTCTTAGCAGCCTTGAGCAACTCAAAACCGCTTACAAGCACATGACCTGACTTCTTGGTTTTGTAAACGATGTCACGAGCGGCAGCACCGCCCCAATTTGGGCTGATTTTCGTGCTATACCACCAGCCTTCTAGGCTGATCCCATTCGCACCTTCCAGTCTGACACCAATATCCTGCTTTGTGTCACTGAGATTCTTGACCTCAACACCCAAATCCAAAGCGTAGGATTTCTTCGGTAGCTGATAGCTACGACTGAGCAGCAGTGCATCTCCACCAACGACAGCCATCTCTGTTTTGCTTAGTTCAATTGAAAACGATGCAACTCCCGCTTTCTCTGTCACATTCCAATTCAACTGCATCGGATTGGCGAGCCCACGCATCGAAACATTTTCATCCCCAATCCGCGTTTCATTGACCCTTGCCAGCGTCATTAGGCAGGACAATCGTGTGAGGTTCCCCACGACTTGGTCTGGTCCTCCGTCTCTCGCCAGCCGCATCAGATCAAGCGGATGCTCGCTCAACTCAGCAGTCAGCGTTTCCATTTTCCCGTCACGAGTCAGCTCTACCTGGATCGTTTTCCCGGGCGCCGTATCGGATAGCATCTCAACCAGATCATCCCGAGATGCGACGCCCCCTCCTTTGATACTGTCTCTTATACACATCTCCGAGCCCACGAGACCGAGGCTGATCTCG
>CAJXTM010000604.1 GCA_913061385.1 uncultured Rhodopirellula sp.
ACGAGATCAGCCTCGGTCTCGTGGGCTCGGAGATGTGTATAAGAGACAGACGTGGCACTGCGTAAATTCCTTCGGGAAGTGTGTAGAGCCGCTTTTGGTTTTCCCATTGTTGATCATTGACCTGAGGCGGTGCGCCACCGCCTCCATGCATCGAAATGTACAAGCTTCGTCCGTTCTTTGGTTTCTTGCCGAAAGCTCGGTAAACAAAGGGCATCGTCATGTTGCCTTGGACGATCTTGCCTGCTTCCATTTCCTGCTTGCGTTCCTCGCGAATGGTAGCCACATGGTCATCCCACAGAAGTTTCGATGCTTGTTTGGCTTCGACTTTTGAAAGTGACTGTGTGCTGAAAGCCTGATCAGCAATGTTTTCCCGCTGTCCGGATGGCTGGGAAAGGAAGTTTTTCAATGCTTGGACGGGAGTTTCTGCGGCCACCGCTGGACTGGTGACCGGTTTCAAGATGGTCACGCAGTCATTGTCTGGTGTGGCCGTGGTTTCTGGAGTTTTGCTTTGATCCGCTCGAGGCGGGGCACCGAGAACGATGGTCACAGGTTCATTTTGTTTCCTCGCAACGATGTCTCTGTCGATCATCCCACTGCCAAGTGAAATCTGCAGTTTGAACTTTTTGTTCTCCGGTAAAGCGACGGAAAGATGGTCGTTGGCATCAAACCGCTCGTCTTTGGTTTTCCCACTAACCACAACGTTGCCCTCGTTGTTCAGCAGTGAGATTGGAACCGAAACTCGATTGCCCGACCCATCAACAACTCGCAGCTGGATTTCAACATGACCTGCGGGCAGTGGCGGTTGCTTGCTCGCGTAGCGATCGGTAACGTTGACTGCCGAGATCGTTTTGTTGGTTGGTGCCCAGACCATCGGGAATGGAGAAGGTGTTTTTTTGTAACTGACCGCGTAAATGGCGTGCAGGGGGTGATCGCTTTGCGCCGTTGTGGCACGACCTGCGAACCAGCCTTTGTCCAATTCGCCGCCGGTTGGTTCGCATGCTCCGGTGAAGTGCCATCCATCGTCCCAAATCTCAACCCATGAGTGATTACCACTCTTGTTTGTCCAGAGTGGTGTGCCCACAAACCTTGCCGGGATCCCCACGGATCGACAGGCATCAATCAAGAGAATAGATAGCCCGGTGCATGACGCGAGGCCTGTGCGGATGGATTCCGAAGGGCCTTGGTCAGCACGGTTTCGTTTGGTTGAGTATTTGACGTTGAGCTGCTTGAAAAGTTTCTGGTTCAAAAGAACCGCAGCTTCGGCTGGCGTCTTCGCACCAGAAATCAATGGCTTGCATTGTTTGTAAAAGTCCGTTCGCCATGAATCGCGCTGTTCGTTGATGTTTGCATACGGCAATACATTATTGAAAAAGAGTGATTCAGGAACATCGTTCTTCCATGGCGATTCGTCCCAAGCCTGATAAGCGAGTTCAAGATTGGTGAGCAGGTATTTTGCAGACAGAGTTTTTAAATCTCCATCTGGCATGTGGGCAACCAGGAATTTCATACCAGGTTTCTGAGCGGAAGGTGCCTTGTCCAGTGCGGTTTGGATTTCAGATCGATTGCTGCCCGCGCGTTTCAGCGCGTTTGCGATTTGGTCGGTGTTTTCGGCGGCATGCGAAGACGTAAAGTTGCTGATGTAAAAACAGGCAGCAATTAGCACTATGAAGATGCGTTGCACGACTGGCTCGTTTGTGGCGGTAGAAAAAAGGTTGGTTTGATCCGCAACAGGCTTTTTAGTGTCAAGATCGTCTAACAGGGTAATCGCTGTGCGGTGCGTACGAAAGATGCGGGACGTCAAGGCAGAGATGGAAGGCTGGATCAACCGGTGATGCCGGTTACCAGCGGTTTCATTCAGCCAAAGCGACCCAGTGGTCCAGCTTGCTTGGGGCCATTGTCTTGCTGACATGGGAATTCGAACTTTCGCGAACGCAAAAAGGTTCCCGTTGCGGCATTTTGGCAGTGGGTGAGTCTCAGGCAAGCTTGAAATGGCTCGGCAGGCTTGCATGGCTCGGCAGGCTTGCATGGTTCGGCAGGCTTGCATGGTTCGGGTGCAGCGGGGTTTTCGCTTGAGCGAATCTGCTGATGGCGTTTGGGAGATTCATTTGTCCAATGGTGGAACGGAGGGCGACCGCACTCGCCAGCCGCGCAGTTATGCGTGGTTCAAAAGGGATTGAATTCCACTCGACAGCATCGCGTCCATTTCTGGTGCGCACCAGGCCACGCTGACCGCGTATCCGCCCTGTGGATATGCGTTTTGTGTAGGGATATACCAAGGGCCGCCATCACCATACGCTGCGCACGCCACGAATCGATCACTCGCAGTCGCTTGAGCTCGCAATTGATATTCAATGAAGCATTCCGCAGGCAAGTGCAGCATTGAGACGTCATTGATGTGAAGAGAGCTGAGCGTAAGCGGGATCTTTTGTTGTACTCGACGCATGAATGCAACGGCATATGCCGGCCTGTTGCGAGCTACGGTCCGATTGGACTTGTTTGTGATCTCTGTCATCAAGGCAGATTCATCAAATGCGGGATTCAATGGCGGCAAGATGTTTTGCGTTTTCCAGGTGATGGATTCGATCGGTTGTTTGTTCATGGAGGCTTCTGAACCGATGATGGCTTCTAGTATTCTCTCAGTAAGTGCGGTCCTTGCTTCTTTGGAACCGTTGTTGTATTTGCCAGCGCCGATATTTCCGCCGCACCCATTGAAGTAAAGATGAGTGCAGTCAGGGTCTCGTGTTTGCCGTTGTCGTCGGGCGATCCCACAAAAGTCAGCACTCACTCTGCCGTCTCCGTAGTAGCTCATGGGGTGACATGCGTAATAGTGCGAAGCGACCAGAGGTTGCTCGGCGTTGTAGAAGGTCACCGTCTTCAGCATGGGGTCGATTAAGCCCTCTGGATACTTGTGGTGTGCTGGATTGGTTGAAGAACTACCTCGTTGGGAGAGCACTTTTCCGTCGAGCCCAATGATGCGGCGATTGCCC
Organism: uncultured Rhodopirellula sp.; assembly: GCA_913061385.1. Classification (GTDB taxonomy): domain Bacteria; phylum Planctomycetota; class Planctomycetia; order Pirellulales; family Pirellulaceae; genus Rubripirellula. The sequence goes on from CAJXTM010000604.1 coordinate 2,988, forward strand.
GCGACATGACGAACAGGAGACTCACCGTGTGCGATGTGTGTTACTGGGGAACTACGTTTGATTGATTCCGTTACTGCTTCGTAGCCAGAAACCAGGCAGCGATCAAAGAAGTCAGGGTCTACGATATTGGCTAGATCACCTTGGGAACGAACAATGGCTTGTGCATCCAGACAGGCAAATGGGGCGTTGTGTTGGTGGACACATTGCACAGCAACACGGTCTGGGGTGGTGTCGGCAGCTTCTGCAAGCCTCTGCCGCCAGCGCAGGTGCGCACTGTTTAACAGTCCGGTCCAATCCAACGCGCAGATCACAATCGGTTTCCCTGCACCCAGTAGCACGTAACCGATGGCTTCCAATGGATCATCGACATCAATGACAGGTTTGATCCAGCCGCCGCAAAGTGGGTGCCCTTTGGGAGGCGTGATGTCGAAACGAAAGCTTGCAATTCGAAGGTTGCCCGCTTGTGAAGCTGTGGTCGCTTCTTGCGCTTGGCACTGTGTTGACGGAAGAGTCTGGGCTGTTGGTATGCTTTGAGTGGCAATGACGCCGGCGGATGCGGCCACAAAATGACGCCGATTCGTTTGAGGGATCATCGAAGTTGCCTCTCTCGCGTCATCACTATTAGGTCTTGATCACGGCGGTGGTTATTTCAGTCGGTTGAATCGGATGGCTCCGGGGCGGCCAGTTTAGCAGGCTGAGTAGAGGACGGCGGCTAACGTGCGGATTGAGGCACGTTTTTTGCAGCTTCTTTAGATTTGAAATGATATGAAAGCAGAAAATCCCTACTCGCCGCCAAGCTTTGAAAGCGACCAGCCGATTCGCGAGTTGTTTGCTGAAAGTGTGTGGCCTCGCCGTTTTTTGTCGCTGCAGTTGCTGGTTGTCGTTCTGGGGCAAGCGGCAGTTGCGTGGATTTCTACCGAAACGATTATCGCTACCGGTGCTGTCTCTTATACACATCTCCGAGCCCACGAGACCGAGGCTGATC
>CAJXTM010000605.1 GCA_913061385.1 uncultured Rhodopirellula sp.
CGAGATCAGCCTCGGTCTCGTGGGCTCGGAGATGTGTATAAGAGACAGACCCACATCCACTTCCTTGATCCCGTTGGGCCAAACAAGACGGTTTGGTACATCGGTTATCAGGACGTCTGTGCCATGGGAACATTTCTGCAGACTGGGAAAGTCGATAACAGACGCGTGATCTCGCTGGGCGGTCCTGTCGTTACGCAGCCAAGATTGCTAGAAACCTGTCTTGGTGCGTGTATCGACGAACTGATTGCTGGCGAGTACGACGAGTCAGTAAAGATTCGGCCCGTTTCGGGTTCGGTTCTTTGCGGGCACACGGCATTCTCGCCTCACCAGTATCTTGGTCGTTATCACACTCAAGTTTCGCTCTTGGAAGAGGGTGACGAGCGTGAGTTTTTAGGCTGGCAAAAGCCCGGCTTGGACAAATACTCGACAACCCGCGTGTTTGCCTCCGCTGGCATGCCGAACAAAAAATTCGCGTTCACGACCAGTACTCATGGAAGCGAGCGGGCGATGGTGCCACTTGGTACTTACGAGAAGGTGATGCCGTTGGACATTCTACCAACGCAATTACTTCGGTCATTGATTTATCGTGATACTGATGAAGCTCAGCAACTCGGTATCTTGGAATTAGAAGAAGAAGACGTTGCCCTGTGCACGTTTGTGTGTCCCGGGAAATACGAATACGGCTCGTTGTTGCGTGCCAGTTTGGAAACGATCGAGCGAGAAGGCTGATCATCAACCTCTGGTTGGATTGACAGGAAAAAAGAGATGAAAGCACTGCGTGACGTCCTCGATAAGGTCCACCCCTTGTTTGCCAAGGGCGGGATTTTGGAAGCGGCGTATCCGATGTATGAGGCGTTGGACACGTTCTTGTACACCCCCGGCGAGGTAGCCTCGGGTAAGACCCACGTTCGCGACGGTATCGACCTGAAGCGAATGATGATCACCGTCGTCATGGCGTTGGTTCCGGTCACCCTGTTCGGGATGTGGAACGTCGGATACCAAGCAAACTCTGCTATCCAGAAAATGGAAGCAGTCGGCATCGATCATGTCGGTGACTGGCACTACACCATCTACAACGCGATCGGGTTCACGAATGATCCCGGCAACATCGCTGCCAATCTGGTGTTGGGTGCAATTTTCTTCATACCGATTTATGCAGTTTGCATGTTCGTCGGAGGGCACGTTGAGCTTGTCTTCAGCGTCTTGCGAGGGCATGAGATCAACGAAGGTTTCCTAGTGACGGGGCTTTTGTTTCCGTTGACACTGCCCGCTTCAATCCCGCTTTGGCAGGTGGCACTTGGGATTGCCTTTGGAGTTATCGTTGCTAAGGAGGTGTTCGGTGGTACCGGGCGAAACTTCTTGAACGTTGCTTTGACCAGCCGTGCGTTTCTGTACTTCGCATACGCTGGACAGATCAGTGGTGACAAAATTTGGACTGCGGTTGACGGATTCAGCGGCGCAACCGCTCTCGGCCAAATGGCGAACGCTCAGGCTCAGGATGGAGTTGCGAATCCCGCTGTTCAATCGTTGGGTAGTGTCATGTACCTGTGGGGCGAAGGTTCCATTACTTGGATGAGTACATTCCTTGGAACGATTCAGGGTTGCGTCGGAGAGACAAGTACCCTGCTTTGTATTGTGGGTGCTGGCATCTTGATCGCTACCGGGATCGGATCGTGGAAGATCATGGCAGCAGTCGTCGCTGGTGTTATCGGCACGACTTTGTTGATGAACGGAGTTGCCGTCATCTCGCCTGATTCTGTGGCTGCGAACCCAATGTTAGGCGTGCCGTTCTATTGGCATCTGACGATTGGTGGACTCGCCTTTGGTTTGGTCTTCATGGCCACGGACCCGGTGAGTGCGTCCATGACTGATAATGGAAAGTGGTTTTATGGCGCTTTGATTGGCTTCATGACCGTTTTGATTCGTGTGGTTAACCCCGCATTCCCGGAGGGGATCATGTTGGCGATTTTGTTCGGCAACGTGTTCGCTCCTCTAATCGACTACTACGTAGTACAGGCTAACGTGTCCAGCAGGAGGAAACGCTATGCAACAACGTGATTCATTGGGATACACCCTCGGCGTCGCAGCGGTTCTGTGCGTGGCTTGCTCGCTTGCTGTGAGCACCGCGGCTGTTTCGTTGCGTGGTCGCCAAGAAGCCAACGTCAAACTTGATCAGCAGAAAAACATCCTCGACGCGACGGGTTTGGCGATTGGCGAGTACGGCGTTCAGGCTAACGAACTGACTACCAAGCAGATCGATACACTGAATGCCTATGTCAGTTCAAAGTTGGTCGATTTAGAGACGGGTGCGTACGACGGCGATGGTGACCCGGAAAAGTACAACTTGGTTGAGGAAGCTGCGAATCCGGAAACAAGCATCCCTATCGAGAGTCCTACATTCAATCCTGGGGAGCCACGGCGTCCTAAGGTGATGAAAGTTTACTTCGTCAAAAAGCCTGGTACGGACAAAATTCTGCAGGTTGTGTTGCCGGTCTACGGAAAGGGCCTTTGGGGTACGCTTTACGGCTATCTCGCTCTGAAAAGTGACTTGGAGACGATCCAAGGTTTGACTTTTTACCAGCACAAAGAAACCCCCGGGCTTGGTGGTGAAGTAGACAATCCCCGCTGGAAGGCGATGTGGGATGGCCGGAAACTTTATGACGAGGAAACAGGGCAGCCCAAAGCAATGGTTTTCAAGGGGCCTGCTCCTAAAACCGACGAGTATGCAGTTGATGGACTCTCGGGAGCGACCATCACCAGCCGCGGTGTAACGAACTTGATCAGGTATTGGGCTAGTGACGATGGTTACGGCACATACTTGAGCAAGCTCAAGGAAGAGATTAACGACGACAAATCCTCCGCAAGTGAGGGAGACAAGTAATGGCAAAGAAAACGACCGATGTTTTGGTCGATCCGCTAATCAACAACAATCCAATTGCATTGCAGATCCTTGGTATCTGTTCTGCTCTGGCTGTCACTACAAAGATGGAAACGTCATTGGTGATGAGTTTGGCGGTGATCGCGGTGACGGCTTTCAGTAACCTGGCAGTGAGTGCGATTCGGCACTTCATCCCAAGCAGCATTCGTATCATCGTGCAGATGACCGTGATCGCTTCTTTGGTGATTGTGGTCGACCAGATTCTCAAGGCCTACATGTACGACATCAGCAAACAGCTCTCAGTGTTTGTTGGTTTGATCATCACCAACTGCATTGTCATGGGACGTGCAGAGGGCTTTGCAATGAAGAACGGCCCTTGGGTCAGCTTTCTGGATGGGATCGGAAATGGCATGGGCTACGGTCTCGTGCTCATGTTCGTCGCCTTTTTCCGTGAGCTTTTCGGCAGCGGATCGTTGTTTGGAATTGAACTTTTACCGCTGGATCGCAATGGCGGTTGGTACAACCCCAACAATTTGATGTTACTACCACCCAGTGCTTTCTTCCTGATCGGATTCCTGATCTGGGCAATCAGAGCGTACAAGCCAGATCAGATTGAGGAGGCGTGAGATAACCATGCATTATTTTAATATCTTTATCACTGCGGTTTTTATTGAAAACCTGGCGCTCGCATTCTTCTTGGGGATGTGTACGTTCTTGGCTATCAGTAAAAATGTAAAAACTGCGGTGGGTCTTGGGTTTGCGGTGATCGTCATTGAAGCGATCACGATTCCCGTCAATCAACTGATTTACTCGCTGCTGTTGAAAAAGGGTGCCCTCACGTGGGCGAATGGTTTCATTTCCACGGAGACGGTGGATTTCGCGACCGTTGACTTGTCGTTCCTGGGGTTCATTAGCTTCATCGGCGTGATCGCGGCGATGGTGCAGATCCTCGAGATGACGCTAGATAAGTTCTTTCCCCCGCTCTACAACGCTCTGGGAATTTTCCTGCCCCTGATCACTGTGAACCTGTCTCTTATACACATCTGACGCTGCCGACGACTCCTTACGTGTA
>CAJXTM010000606.1 GCA_913061385.1 uncultured Rhodopirellula sp.
ATCTACACGTAAGGAGTCGTCGGCAGCGTCAGATGTGTATAAGAGACAGTCCCTTAACACTGCATTTTGGAGAATTCACGCTCGAGGTTGCGCGGCGAGAGCTGGGGCCGGAGGAAGATTTTGAGGAGTTCACAAAATACCATTCCAAAGAAATCGGCGAGAACGCTCTCACAGGTGCTATCGGCGCGCATGTTCTGAAACACTTTGATGTGATCTTCGATCTACCACAGGGGATTGTTTCGTTGGCTCCACCGGGACAGCTTGCGGATTATCAGCCTGACACTGACGGTGTGGAGCTGATTACCCCGATTACGTTGCAAAATGATCTGGCTTGGCTTCCAGTGACGCTTCCCGGTCCCAAAGTAAATGCCTCCCAGGACGCGGAAGGCAATGCTAAAGCACTCAAACGTGCGTTGGCGATCGGTTCATCACGTTACGATACGTGTCTTGAACGTCGCCTATGCAATTCGATGAGGCGGCCCGCAGGAAATATTGGTTCGCTGCTGTGCGAAGGGATTGATTTCTCGCCTCATGTTGCTTTCCGACCTACCGAGGTTGTTCAGGTCCATCCCGACGGTGTTGCGGGGGTGATGGGGATCAACTTGCTTGAGAATTTCCGGATTCATGTTGACCGACGATCCCTGCTTGCGACGGTACGTGCTGCACGTTCGCCGCAGTTTCCCAGTGAGGACTTGAAATGGTTTCAGGCAATGGTTGCAGAGGATCGTGATTTGGTTCTCAATTGGCTTGATGAGCATGGTGAGACGCGACTTGGGCGTGAGGCTGCAGAGCTCCTTTTAACGCTCATGCTTGACGAGGGCGCTGAGGTTGATGAGCTTGCATCTGCGATTCAATGGGTCAATGACACCATGGCGGATGATCTAAGAGCAACCCGTTTGTTTGATTTGATGGAAGAGCTTGTCAACGAGGGAGAAGTGGATCTGGGCATCGCGGCTGGTGAGATTGGCGTGAAGAGTGCTCGGAAGGACCGATATCCAGAGGCAAATTACAAACTTCATGGACGGCTCGGTGAGCTACTGTTGCCGCGTGATAATCGAGAGGCATGGCGACACCTGTTATCGGCTGCGTTTGGTCTGCCAGACGACGGAATGATTAACCTGAATTTGGCCAGGGTGTACGAGGCTGACGGAAAATCAAAGCGAGCGTTCAGCAGGTACATTCAGGCGCTCGTCAAGCAAGAAAGCAGTGAACTGGCCATGGAGTCACTTGTCCGAATGGACAAGGACGTTCCTGCGGACGAGCGAATGACGATAGAGTCGATCGATCGAATGATCAGTGGCCGGGTACGAAATTTTTCAGCGCCTGAACAATATCAGTTTGATTCCAATAAACGCACAAACCGGACCAGTGTCGTTGAGTTTTTCACCAACGCTTACATTGGTACTGAACAACGGGGTGGAGCGATTGGTGGGGCTCTGGGAAACCAGGGTGTTCATTCCCACTTCAACAACACTGAGTGCGTTTTTCTTTCCTACCATCTTCCCGTTCCTCGCATTGAACCCCTTGTGACTCCATTAGGTCAATACATGGCGGACTGGTTGGGGGTTCGAGGTCCAGTGGTTCAGGTTGTGGATGGCGTACGAAATGCTCCCGGGGCGGGAAAACACAGAGACGCTGAAGAAATATACAAGGTGACTCGAGACGCTGTTGTAAGTCGCTTGTCACAGCAGAGCCCGGTGGGGCTGGATGTGCAGGCAGTTCTCGATAACTCACAAGTATCAGGTCGCGTGACTGTGACGGGGCCAAGTATCGGTACACCCGAGGATTCGCAAATGAAACCACTGGTGGTACAAGTGGTTGTTGCCGAACGGGGCGTGGTGTTTCATGGATCCAGTGGCGTTGTTATCCACCGCATGCTTGCTCGCGGGTTAGCCACTCGCGGGCCGCTGTCGGGTGTTGCCTTTCTGCCTGACGATGATGGAAAGCTTGAGTTCAGCTTTTCAAGAAGCCTGACCGATCTGGAAGAGGAAAATCGTGAATTTATCGACCAGCTTGAAGAGGGGGAGACCAAGGGGGGCGCACGCATGGGTTTGAGGATCGAACCAAAGAGTGTCGAATTGATTGTTCTGGTGCGTGACGCTAGTACTGGCGAAGTGGTTCAGTCGCGACAATGTGATCTGGTAAGGCAGGAGTCGAGCAAATGAGCAGGCAGGATTCCGAACAACTGGAAGAAGACATTAAAACGGTGGTCTGGAACGCGTCAAACCAGATTCAATCCATCGATCATCGAAGTGCGTTTGCAGCGAACATCCCATTTGCAGTCACTTTGCTTGTCGTTGTTCCCATTTTGGGTTTGCTTCTGCAGGCCGGGCGTTATTACGGAGGCTTTCAGGCGGGGACCATTTTCCCCCTGGCAGCTTGGCTGGCATTCACACTTGCGGTGCCTGTTGGGTGGCTCTTTTATAAGTCGGCAACTTTGCAGGTCAGGATTGATCGCCGCAGGGCTCTTTTGGCTGCCGATCAGCAGCTTGGTTCGGCAGAACGGATCACGACGGCCGATGAGTTCATTCGAAGATCGAAGACTGACGGTTTCATGGAGGCGGCTGTCGATGATGCGTCACAGTGGGCCAAGCAGGGGTGTGATGCAAGGCTGGAGCGTGTTGCTGTTGCACGTCCTAGGAACAGAAATGTGTGGTTCGCAGTACCTGCCAGCGCGTTGCTCATTGGGCTCGTCTTTCTTGCCGGACAGTACACACGGCCAGCTTTACTCGCGGATGCCGGATTCCAGAAGAATGATTCCGTGGTTGTCAAAGCTTCTGGTATGTCGGAAGTAAAGCCGAATGTGCCCCTGGAGGATCCCGCGGATGACGAAAACGCGGCGGAACGAAAAGAGTCAGCGAAGAATCCCCGGAAACAGCGTGCAGTCAATCGGCAGGGTGATGCTAACGCTGCGATTCCCGACAATGCAGAAGAGTCAGATGGAAAGTTGAATGAGGGGGAGACACGGGAAAGCCAACAGTCGTCTAATCCCTCTAGTGCCAAAGGTGCACCTTCGGCGTCTGGGCAGCCGTCGAAATCAGATGATAAGCAAAAACCGCGTAAGAAGAAGAAAAAGAAGAGCAAACCTGAGAAGGAGCGAGAGAAAAAGGAGCGCGAGGAAGACGAAAAACCGTCTGGCGCGAGTGCCGGCCAAGGGTCATCCAAAGGATCCGACAACAACGCCGCGCCGAGTGACTGGGCCAGTACTAGTCAGGCTTCCACCCCTGAAGACGAGAATGTCGAAGAGGAAGATGATGTTGATGATGAAGAAGAAGAGCAGGAATCCCGTGGTGGTGTGCAGCCAAATATGCGTGATAGGCGTACCCCGGTGAATCGTGACCTGCAAATTGGGTTTGGTAACGCACGACCCAATCCAGACGCAAATGGACGAGGTGGCCCGAGCGGGCAAAAAAAGTCGCGTGGGGTTGCTTCCCTTGTTCTTGGTGTTCCGATCCCTGATCGAGTTAATGGCCAACCCAATAAGGGCCGAATTCGGATCACACAACAAAGAATCACTCCTGAAATCGAAGAGAGTGATCCCGTGGCCGCGCAAGATCGAACAACCCTGAACGGACCCGTCGGTCCGATTCATCACCCTGAACTCGAACCGTGGTTGCAAAACCTGGTTCGTAGATATTTTCTTGATCAGCGTGGGAAGGCTCCGTTGAGCACGACTGAAAAAGATGGCGAAACAACCAATTCCGATGATTCCTTGCAGACGTCAAACGTCGCAGAAAGTGACAGCCCGCAATCATGAGTTCTACCTTGTCCGCTGATACACCCGCTGAAGCCCGAGAAGCTGCGGAAGAATTCCGCACGGTCCACGCCGCCATCCGAACGGAGGTCGGACGCATGATGGTTGGACAGGATGCCACCGTGGATGGTGTACTCGCTGCCCTGTTCGCCGCCGGACCTGTCTCTTATACACATCTGACGCTGCCGACG
>CAJXTM010000607.1 GCA_913061385.1 uncultured Rhodopirellula sp.
TACACGTAAGGAGTCGTCGGCAGCGTCAGATGTGTATAAGAGACAGGATTTCAACTTCGGATTGGTCAAGTTGCGGATTCGGGCCTCAGTTGCCGACACGCCTGCACGACCAACTGCGGTTCCCTGATAAAGGGCAGGCAGAAACGCATTGCCAAAATTTCGTGGACCACCATTACCCATTGATGGTTGCAAAGTAACGAACCCCGGGAGATTCTCACTCTCACTACCAAGACCGTACTGAACCCACGAACCGACTGACGGCCGAACAAAATTGATCGATCCAGTATGCAGAAACAACGTTGCGGGACCATGCGCAACACCATCCGTGTGCATTCCTTTCAAAAAACAAAGATCATCTACATGCTGAGCGATATTCGGAAACAGCTCCGAAACGTGTTGCCCGCATTCTCCGTGCTGCTTGAATTTCCACGGACTCTTAAAAACACGATGCTTAGTAATCTGTTTCGTTTTTGCAAGAACTCGTGCATCATCAAACGTTCGATCCTCACCATCATGCTTTTCCAGCAGCGGTTTGTAGTCAAACGTATCTACGTGGCTTGGGCCGCCCTGCATGAAAACGAAGATCACACGCTTCGCGCGTGCTGGAAAATGCCCCGACTTTGCAGCAAGTGGGTTCAAACTACCAGCCTTGGCATCACGTTGCGCCATCGATGCTGCAGCCAAATACCCAAAGCCGCAGGCAGTTGATTTCAGAAGATTTCGTCGATTCAATCCCATCCACTCACCTCATTCCCTCTATCAATTCAGATAACGAAAGTCGATGCACTGAAATAGCAATCGATAGATCATCGCCCACTCAGAGAGCGTTCCGGGTTGATCCTTCACCGTCAGAAGCTCCATCATCACTTGTCGTTCCTGCCCACGCGGTTCGCGTCCCAACACCTCACGACACGCTCTACTCAACATTTCATCAGGTTCGCCCGAATGCTCCTCTACAAGCCGCCTGGCAGCATTATCCGCCTGTTCCATCACAAAAGGTTGATTCATCATCAATAACGCTTGAGATGCCACGTTGCTGGCTGTGCGAAGTCCACCTTGGATATTCGGATCCGCAAAATCAAAGACCTCAAATATTTCCGGAAGTCTATTCCGAAACACCGGTACATAGACGCTTCGCCTGCGGCCTTTGAACTGGTAGCCATATTCACTGGAAGTCCCTTTCCTGATCGTTGAACCACCCATTGTCAGATCAAGATTACCGGCCGCCAACAGAATCGAGTCCCGAATATCCTCAGCTAGAAGACGCTTCCGCGTGCGACGCCCGTAAAACTGATTTTCGGGATCCAACTGCTGATCATGATCCGAAACCTCAGTGCTTAACTGATAGGCTCGGGAACTGACGATCTCACGCACAAGCTTTTTGATGGACCAGTCATTTTTGACCAACGAGAAAGCCAAGTAATCAAGCAACTCAGGGTGAGTTGGATAATCTCCAGTGGTACCAAAGTTATCAACACTGGCCACAATTCCCCTTCCCATGGTCCAGTACCAAACACGATTCGCAATCACTCGAGCGGTCAGTGGATTTTTTTCGTGAGCGATCCATTCGGCCAACTCAACGCGACCACTCGCTTTCGTTTTGACAGGCTGCAATCCTTCCCACGTAGCCACCTGCAGCACCCCTCGTGGTACTAAATCACCTTTTTGATGAGTCATTCCGCGAATTGCGACATGAATATCAGCCGGTGAATCACCATCACGAGGCGCCATTGCGACTTGGCGTTTTGGCATCGACTGTTTCAGTGATTTCACTTCCTTTTTCAGTCGATCAACTTCCATTTTCGCCGCGGCGGCTTCTCGATTCGCCGCGGCTATCTTTACACTTTCTTGCCCTCCAACAACTTCTTTTTGCGATGCTCCGGTAACCAATCTCCAGATGATCGCATCCGCTATCACCACACCATCATCGGTACCTTGAGTGGTTAAAACAACCGTCGGCTCACTTTCATTATCAAACTCAAATTCACCTAGACGTTCCATCAGCCCATCAATTGATGGCTTGTTTTTTTGGTTGACATGAACAACGGTTTCACCATCGAGGTGCTGTATTCGATAAGGGACCTTTTTTGAGCGGTTGCTGCCAGGCGAGTATGTGGCAAAAACTTCATAGCGCCCCAGCTCAGGGAGCTCCGGCCGATAGGTGACCGACTTTGCACCTTTGTCCATGTTTTCATCATGAGTGTAGTCAGCGCCAACGTACCGCTGCACCGAAGTCGATACCTTCCAGTTACCAACAACTTTTGCATCGAAACTGTCAACAACGATACCGGTCAATGTGCCGGGATCGACCGATGCACCTACAACCTGACCGGTCGTTTGTTTCAAAACATTGGTGGCGTCCGCAAGTTGTTTTTCAGCGACTTTGAGTTCCTCGGTACTCGCGAGAAACACCGCTTCATCGCCGGGAGACAGCGGCAGGTCGACCGTGTTCCAAGCGGATACATTCGAGTGAATCATCGAATGGGTACTCTTGAAGATCCCTGCCAACGCGTAGTAATCACGCGTTGGAATCGGATCGAATTTATGATCATGACACCGCGCGCATCCAATCGTCATACCCAGCATGGCCTTGCCCATCGTATCCAACTGTTCGTCAACGACGTCCATCTCAAGAATGTCTTTATCCTGCATCTCATAATTTGTTGGCCCCAACATTAGGAAGCCTGTCGCAACCAACTTGCGTTCACGGTCCAGCCTGTCGCCAGATGGTAGAAGATCACCCGCAAGCTGCTCTTTGAGAAACTGATCAAAAGGCAAATCCTTGTTGAATGCATTGATCACGTAATCGCGATATCGCCAAGCGTCAGGGAACAGCAAAGTCCGTCCTCCACCGCTCGACTCTGCAAACCGAACAACATCTAGCCAATGCCTGCCCCAACGCTCGCCGAAATGCCCTGACTGCAAAAGACGATCAATGAGTTTGTCAGTCGCATCATCCGCCTTGTCTAAAAGAAACCGCTGGATCTGAAGCGGTGTTGGTGGCAGTCCCGTCAGATCGTAAGTCAACCGGCGTAACAGACTTTCTTTTGTCGTATCGCCAACGGGAGTTATCCCTTTTTCTTCAAGCCTTGCCAGCACAAATCGATCCACATCATTCTTTGGCCAAGCCGGTTTCTTCAACTCAGGAACGGCAGTTGCTTGCACTGCTTGAAATGCCCAAAACTGCTTGCCTTCCTCAATCGTGGGTGTACCGACCTGTTTTCCCTCTACAGGAGATCCATTGCTGCGCGGATCAAAAGCCCCCGAAAGAATCCAGCTCCGAAAGGCGGCAATTGTTTTTTCTGGCAATTTACCTCGCGGAGGCATCTCCAGACTGATGTCGTCATATTCAATGGCTTGCAGAAGCAGACTTTCGTCATCTCCGGCAACAATTGCATGTCCGGAGTCCCCCCCAGCCTTCCAACCTTCGCGAGTATCCAGTCGCAATCCACCCTGAACCTTGTCTTCACCATGGCACCTAACACAGTGCTCGACCAACGCAGGGCGAATTTTTTTCTCGAAGAACTCTGCAGCAGTGTCCTGTGCAGACAGACGGCCAGCATCAGTCAGTGCGAGGCACTGCATTAAGAGAATGAGAACAATCGTTTTCGAGTTGAGTGGCATATCCGTATTACTGCAGGAAGTAGAAGGCTTTCATGTTCAGCAAAGCGTGTGCTAAATCAGCCCATGCTCTGCTATCTTCTTTCCCGTACGCGCTGGCCTGTACATCGAGAAAATCATGCAACGTTTGTATTTGCTGATCGCTTGGGACCACGCCATGAACACGTTCGACCATGAGTGCGATTTTCTGATTCGTCGTTCGGCCAGGAACAGCAAGGTGATTATCCGCGATTATTTTTGCTTGCCCAATCACGAATGGATCGTTCATCATGGTCAGTGCCCTGTCTCTTATACACATCTGACGCTGCCGACG
>CAJXTM010000608.1 GCA_913061385.1 uncultured Rhodopirellula sp.
GAGATCAGCCTCGGTCTCGTGGGCTCGGAGATGTGTATAAGAGACAGGTCCATTCCATCGATTCTTTCGATGGGTATGTAGACGCCGATTGTGTGCTCTTCGATCATGCCTGATTCGAGGACACTGGCACGACTGAGTAGCTTGGCCCCAATTCGACTCTGATGATTGGACTGATTAGTTGTCGGCCAATCAGAGGCAAGGTTGGCAACGTGGTCGCTTACCCAGTGGCTAACGCTTCCTGTGTAGGAGCCAATCAATCTGCCAGTTGCTGAGCTTAAGTCATTCATGTTATCCACCGAATTGATGGCTACTGTGTCTGACAGATTCTGGAAGATTGCTCGCAGTGCTATGTCAGCAGGATCGGGCTTCGTGTCGCCTCTCTGTTTCTCGGCTGGGGCAGCTGTATGCTCGGGTGCCGGTGACAGGGACAGACTTTCGGGCCTGATGAGTATTGCCAACGCTTCATCTGGATTGGTGGCCGAATTTGGCAGGTCGTTTGAGGGTAGGACTTCCTCTGCTGCGTCAGCCTTGTGCTGGGATGCGTGGTACTTGTCAGATGTTGATGGCATTTTTGTTGTGAATGCAAGGTCGCTTGGCGACGAAGGTGATTTCGTTGCCGAATCCTCAGTGCCGACTTTTGATGTCGTAAGTCCGTTGAGCTCAACCGGATCCGATGATTTTGATAACGCCATGGCTGTGTCAAACTCAGCCCATAAACCAGCCGTCTGTTTATCAGCGATGTCAGTCCGGACACAAAAAGGATGAGACGCGATCGGGAACGAATTCCAGTCCTGAAGATCGCGAGCCGAGAGATCGTATGGCATGTAGTCTTCTTCGACCGTTGCGATGACCGGTGAACTGCCGATGAGTGGATTGATCGGCGCTATTTCGATTCGCGAGACGTTCAGGGGACGGTTTTCAGGAATCAGCACACTGGGGCCACAGTTCTCGATGTCGACCGGTTCTTCTGCGGCAAGTTCTTGAAGCCGCAAATCAAGTGGCGTCAAATAGGCATCGTTTCGAGGTGCTTTCTCAGTTGACAGAGGGATTATCCACTTATCCATGGCGCGGATCGAAGTGAGTGAATTGGGTGTGAATGGCCCCACGGCGATGTAGGGTTCCACCACTTGATCGACAACAACTTTGGGAGTGAAGGCTGGTTGGCGGCGATCCAGAATCGCCTTGGCAATCAGCACGGGTGGTGCTGGGGTGGGGAGAGCGGTCGAGTCATGGGTGCCTAGGGACACCCAGCTTCCATGCTCTGGGGGCATGATCTGTGGTGATGTCTCTTGAACGCTCGATCGCATGGGAAGGATGTCGATCGCGGCGTCGAATGTGGCTGCAAAAACAGATGGAGCGGTAATTGCGATGGTGAGGGTGAAGATCAGGGAAAGATGGAAACGTTGCAGTTTGGAGGTGCATTGCACGTTCATGATTCGGTGGAACTCCTGAGTACCGAAGGACGCGTCCGTGAGGTGAATCCCCAAAGATCAATTCGGGGAAGACCACTCGTGAATGTCGAGTGAGAGGCAGGCTTGTCACGAGTCGTTGATGCCAGCGTGCCGATCGTGGCGAGGCTGACTTTGGGGACTAGGGTGACAAGTATGCTATCGGCGTGATTGCAGCTCAGGCTTGCTTTGCGGAGTGGGAAACTGTTGCCGATTTCCAATCAGTGTTCAGGTTGCGACGAATAGTCCCAGCATCATGTTTTGTACCGGTTGGGACTAATCAACCGAGAATGTATGCAACAGAAAAATTTTGCAGCGTGAATGGATTCCGGGCGAGGAGCTCTCTCTAGGCCCTGCAATGTTAAGTGTTTCTGGGGTTTGGTCAGACAGCCATTCACGTACCGCATCCACTCGGTTGAGCTCGATTTTTACGGTGTAATGCGGCTTTGCCAGTTTGCCGCACAGACGCTTGGTAAGCAGTGTGCCGCCTTTGAGTTTGCCGTCATGAAGAATCAAAGTCGCTGCACTATCGGCGATGTTCTGTTCGGTACGAACCGGATATTCATTTGATCTGGTCTGTTTGAGCGCGTACCGGGTTGGGATTATGCCGTCTTCTGCTCTTCGTCCCGACGGGCACCATCCACCATGTTCAATGTTCAGTTGGATGGCGGTGTCTAAAGCTGCTCGATCGACTCCCGTTTGTCCGCCAGAGACGATTCGTCTTGGCAAGAAACTAGGAGTAGGACCAAACAGGTTAGGCATCGCTATGGCTTTGTGTTGGCTGGTGGGAAGTAATCGTCAATCTGTAGGCTGAGTTTTGACGGGCTCGGAATAGCGTTTTGAAATTTTGACCAGCTTGATGGCAGTGGGGCTTGAAACCACATTGGGACACGTTTTGTCGGATGTTCTATTTGTAAACGCCAGCTGTGCAATGCGATCCCAGTCTTGAAGTTGATTTGCGACCCATATTTTCGGTCGCCTAACACGGGATGACCGCGATCGGCAAACTGTGTTCGAATCTGATGTTTACGTCCCGTCAATAATTCTACTGCGATCGTTGTGTTGGCTTGGTTTTGCGAAAGCATTTGGTAACGCAGTTCAGCAACCTGCGAATCGGCACGAGCGGTAACGCTCAAACGCATGCGATGAGCTGCTTCATCTTTGTGAATGTGGTCTGTCCAGCGATCTGATTCGGAGTCCAAGCCGCCTTGCACCACTGCAAGGTAGATTTTTCGAGGCGAGGTGGCTGTAGGCTTTTTTCCCTGTTTCTTCTTGATGTTGCTCGATTCCAGTGCTTTGCTGGCAAACTGTGCGGTGAGGCGTGAAGCGGCCTTGCTGGTGCGTGCCAGTACCAGGACTCCGCTTGTCATTGCATCGAGCCTGCTGACGATCCCAACAAACACTCGACCTGGCTTGCCACAACTCCGTTTGATGTATTGAGCAGCCAGTGAGTGTGCGGTGGGGCCAGATTCCGCTCCCATGGTTGGCAACCCCGCTGGCTTATTCACCACAAGCAGGTGATTGTCTTCGAATAGAACGTCCAAATCTGGCATCATTGGTCAACGGAGTTTGAAGAGTCATCGGTCTTGGCAGGACGCTGTGCCAGAATTTTATTCATCAGGGATGGGGCAAGACGATCAGTGTAGACGAGAGCTTTTCCCCCCAAACTCAGGATCACCTCACTGCGACGGTTGCAAATTGCGTGATAAGCTTTCGCGGCGACACGTTGCGGTGACCAATGGCCCATGCTGCGTGACGTCGTCTTGGGATCCGTTTCAATCAAGGAATCAAAGAATTCACTTTTGGTCGTGCTGGGGCTGACAAGTGTGACCTGAATTCCGTCAGCAGCAAGTTCGGCCCTCAATGAATCACTCCAGCCGTGAATCGCAAATTTACTTGCGCAGTATTCGCTTTTGTCAGGCACCGCTCGATGTCCAAGTACGCTGCTGACATTGCAAATGACCGCGGATGAGCCGCGATGCAGGGAAGGTAACAAAATTCGGGTCAGTTCGACTGGAGCGAAGAAATTTACCTCCATGATTTGTCGGAGGCGTTCGGGGGTTGCGTCGGCGAACTTACCAATGCCACCGATCCCGGCATTGTTGACCAACAAATCAAGCCTGCCATTGTGATGTGTTTCAATCATGGAACGCACTGTGGATCGAACGTCGTGGTCGGTGATGTCACCAGCCAGCGGCGTTACACCACCGAAGTCGGTGCACCCAAGTGACGCCGACCACTCTCTGATTCGGTCGGCACGCCGAGCGATTGCCATGACATGGCAACCACGGTCAGCGAGCAACTGTGTCAAGCATTTGCCGATGCCACTGCTGGCACCCGTCACCACGGCAACTGAGTCCTTGGCTGTCCACTGCATGTGCTTTTACCTGACACGTTTCGCGAAACGTATTTATGCGATTTCTGTTGATTTATCGCTGTCTCTTATACACATCTCCGAGCCCACGAGACCGAGGCTGATC
>CAJXTM010000609.1 GCA_913061385.1 uncultured Rhodopirellula sp.
GAGATCAGCCTCGGTCTCGTGGGCTCGGAGATGTGTATAAGAGACAGATCCAGTGATTCAAAATAGGACTTAAAAACGTTGCGGGGTACCCAATTGCGAGTGTTGGGACCGCGTTGGCGGGCTGGATGGCACCAATTGCCCACCTTGAGATACTTGTTGCTCAGGCTGGGGATGAGCCGTTTGGTATTTCACGGCGGGTGAATAATTGGGGGTGGGAGCCGTCTGGTTGGTTGCAGCGGCTGCCTGGCTGTTGGCAGTCTGCTGGCTATTGGCTATTGAGGCAAGATTCGTTTGACCTAACCGGAGCCCCGAATTCGGACTCGCGACGGCAGACGTCGAATTCACGCCATACTTGCCACTCAGCCGGATCGACGGGGGAACCATCGGAATGCTCACCTGTGATAATCCTGTGTCACCCGCGTTCAACCGAGTTGCTTCGGCTTGGCCCTGCTGTCTTTGGTAATAACCCGGGATCGCTGCGGTCGCTGTCTCTGGAATTGTGCTCGCGGCGATATTTGGCGATGTTCGAGGAAGAGCTCTAGGGATTGGGCGTGTCTGATCCGACCCAATGTTTCCGATTGCGCTCAGGTTCGTGACGGGCGTCGTGAGCCCACCAGAAAATTCAGACGCATTCGTGGCGACAGAAGCGTTAGCGACACCAGGAGCATTCAATGCTACTGGGTTCACTGCTGCTACTGGGTTCACTGCTGCTACTGGGTTCACTGCTGTTGATTGCAAGCCCATGCTGGGCTGTTGGCTCGGTGTCGCCTGAACAACCTTTGAGGTGTTGTCTGTGAAGCCGGTATGTTGGCCGCCTGCAAGGACGACATTTCCCTGTGAGCTATTACCGGGGATGCGGGTATCACGATTGCCACGGAGGTCACGATTGCCACGGAGGTCACGATTGCCACTGACATTGGTGGTGAGTTGGTCGGAAGCAGGTGCCGTCTGCATTTTGGCATATTTTGCAACTTCGCCACTGCCGTCTGATACCCAAGCCAGCCAGTAGTGTTGCAGCTCTGCAAGCGAAGCGTATCCGTAGTGCCGACGGATATTATCTGTCCATGATGGGTGCTGCATGTAGTCTTCAAGAAAGTTGATGAAGGTACGTGGTCCTTGTTGGCTGATCAGGAAGCGGCATACCGAGTAGCCCTGGGCGTACATTGGCAGCACATCGTTGGGGTATTCCTTGAGCAGGAACAGCTGATTCATAGCGATTCCACGACGAGATCGTAGGAACTCCTGCAGCTTGGCTTCGTGCTTTCTTTTCTCTGCTGCGTGTTCGACTGTGGTGCAGATTCCTTCGTCTGCCCAACGAGGCAGAGGACGGCCAAAGTAAGTTGCCAGAATCGTGTGAGTGATTTCGTGTGGCAGGACAGAGTCAAGGATCCGTTGTGGAGTGCCAATGACTTCCATTTGAAAGTCACGCACTGGTGCGGGGTTGTAAGTGGTCACGCCCTGTGCAGCAAGACGCGGCCCCGCAACGACTCGAATTGGGCAAGGTTGTGGCCAGGCTGGCAAGGTCTTGCCCAGCCAGTGCATGGCTAGTTCGCGACGATAACGCTCAGCTGCTTCGGCAACGGCCTGCGCTAGCTGTGGCGTGGGAGCCTGAATGATGAAGTTTTGCGTGCGTTGACTGGCTGCCGAGGCGGCATTGCAGCACAACGCTAACACGCAACTTGCAATCCAACGTAAGATAAAACGTCGTTGACGACAAACGGCATCCATGCCGGCTCGCTCCCCTTGATTGAGTCGTGATGTTGGTTTGGCAACACATCCATGTGCGATATCCCAACAGAAATCCGTGCGGTGTAAAACAGGTGTTTCCACCTCATTCTTATCCCTCTTGGTTCACAGCGAGCGGAGTTTAGGCAAATCACCTGATCCGCCGATAGGTTAATCCGGAGGGGCGATTGGGATTGGGCGATTGGGATTGGGCGATTTTGAAGAGTTTCACTGAAAAGCGTGTTCGAGATGCCGCTGGCGACGACTCATGGCAGCGTCATCAAATGGTTCCTGCCAGCACGATTACTCTGGATTTTCTGGAGCCGCCAAATTCAGATTCGTTGGTGCGGGGAAGTGCGGGGAAGGTAGAACAGTTTGCGTCGTTGGCTGGCTGATCGTGCATGGCAATGCATGCAAAGGCGAATGCTGGCGACCGCAACGGAGGTCTCGCGTCGATCGATTCCGAGGCATTGCTGCATTTTGTGGCAGCATTGCTGATCTCAGCAGCTAGAGAGATTCAGCATCAGCGAGATGTGGGGCGGCGCAAAGAGATAGCGTGAAATGCATTGCCGTGCACAGCAAAACGACTCAATGGAACAACTGTTCCAGAAATTGGGGCAGGTAATCTCGCCAGATAGGCCAACTGTGTCCGCCGGTGGTTTCCAGAAAGTCGTGGGGAATGGCGAGACGGTTGAGTTCCGCGGCAAATTTCCGGTTGCGTTTCAACAGTGAATCGTCCGCGCCGCAGGCGATCCAGAATAGCTTTCGTTTTTGGTTGGCTTTCGATTCAGCCCCGGTTGCAAGTTCGGGGTGTTTTTCAGTGAGGATGCCTTCGGGCGCAGCAGCACTGAACGCTCCAATCCATTCAAACACCTCCGGGTGAGCCATACCAGTATGAATTGCCTGCCCACCTCCCATCGAAAGTCCCACGACTGACCGTTGCGAAGGTTTCTGAGTCACGTTGTAGTGTTGGGTTAGCATTGGCAACAAATCGTTGACGATGTCATTTGTCATGGATCGATTATTGCGAGTGCCGTAGTCTTTGGATTTCTTTTTTTCCTGAATCGGAATTGGGTGTCCGTATGGCATCGCAACGAGCATGGGGCCGATTTTTTTCTGGTGGATCAAGTTATCGATAATTTGATGCGCGCGTCCAACCTCGGTCCAAGCGGTCTGGTCATCGCCATTTCCGTGACAGAGAACAACGAGCGGGTATCCTTCCGTTTCCTTCAGGTCATAGCCCGGTGGGGTGTAAACCACAGCATTGCGAGAGGTGCCTGTAGTGGTCGACGAGTAGATGTGGTGATGTAGCGTGCCGTGCGGGACCGCTTGCTGTTGTGTTAGCGGAGTATTCTGTCCGGGTTTGGCAGGGACCTCGACCATACTGGCGCACTTCAGCCATTTTTTGATCACACGATTTTTAGGGTCGGTGACCCTTACGCCGTCGATGTCGAAGGTGTATTCGTGGATTCCTGGGCTTAGTGGTTCGGTTTGATGTTCCCAGACGCCATCATGATTCAGCTCCATTCTGCGTGTTCGGTTGGCAACTCGAACTCGAACTTCGCTTGCATTTTGGCCTGCGACACGAAATGTGACAGTTTGATTCGCGTTCACCACCGGAGACGTAAAATCACGATTACCTGCTGCTGGTGGCTGACTGTTACGTTCCACTTTCCGTTTGATGGAGGCATAATCAAAGTTCCTCACATCGGCCGGAAATGGGTGAGGTATCAACCACCACTCTTCGGAGAAACTGGCTTTTTCGCCAGGACGTAGATTTTCCGCTGGGCCGATGGGTTCGACTTCGACCATCTCCCCTTGGGGGTACCAAACCGATGCGGTCAGTGAAGCAAATTCGTTGTAAGCGCGGTCGGGAAATGTTCGATAACGTTTGACGAATAATTGGTCGGTGGGTGCCAGATAAGCAAGCCACCCAGCATGTGAATCAAAACCCAGTTTGGGTGATGCGGGTGGGCCTGTGACAACTATGGCCTCGTCGCTGACCTGAATGTTAGGGTCATCGGCATCAATGGTGATCGAATCGCCTTCCTGATACAGCACAAACCCTTTTGGGAATCTGCCGCGGGGTGACCTAGGAATCACAGCGATCCCACCACCAACGGCAAAAGTTCGACTCCAGTGGCATAGGCTCACTGCTGTCTCTTATACACATCTGACGCTGCCGACGACTCCTTACGTGTAG
>CAJXTM010000610.1 GCA_913061385.1 uncultured Rhodopirellula sp.
GAGATCAGCCTCGGTCTCGTGGGCTCGGAGATGTGTATAAGAGACAGGTCCACCAATGAGGGTACTGATAACTCGAATAATTCCGCCAAGCCAAGAATGTCCAAACCGGTACTGCCACCGGTTCCAGCAATGTGATCAAGGACGCCTCATTGCTTTCGACCTCTCGAACCGCCCACGCAAATATCATGTACGGAATCGCCAATTGAACTGCCCCCAGACAAAACAAGGCGATCCATTGCCCACCATGTGGAAGCGGAGCCTTACCGATGACCAAAGGAGCCAGACACACCACGCTAACCAGATGGTTCACCAAACCAAGCCAAGCCACGTCCACACCACGCAACCTTCGCAGCGAGACCATCACGACGGCGTACATCAACCCTGAAAATAGCGCCAGCCCAACCGGCCCCGTGATAAGCGACTCGTGTGCCACGCGTGCTTCCATTCCAATGATGAACGCAATTCCCATCAAAGATAGTCCGACCATCACCCAATCACTGCGTCTGGGACGATCACCAATGCCAAGCAATCCAGCGACCGCCACCCAAGCGGGACCGACGTATTGCAACCAAATCGTGGTTGTCTCTGATCCATTCACCATTGCAACAAGAAACGAATACGTCATCGCAACAAAGGCCATCGACATAGGCACCATGGCGATTCGGAATTGTGGCCGACGAACAAACGGCAATACGGTCAAAGCAGCAAATACAGCACGCCAAAATGTCAACGCGACACCACGCGTCTCCATCGGCCAGTCATCAAACCATGGAGCCTTGGCATAAAAACCGCTTGTACTCCAAAGCAAAGCGGCAATCACCACCAGCAAACGCGATCGATCACGACGTGAAAGCCTTGTCATCAATTCTTTTTCACGTCGGATTTGTGCCAATTCATAATAACCTGAACGGGAAGATGATCACTGGCATACCGCCCAGCGGAGGTCTTTGGATCAAGTGTTGACAGTTGTTCAATCTCAATCTGACCCCGAACGAAGATGTGATCAAGAATCCGGCCATGAGCAATCGATCGGAACCCATTCCAAGTGCTACTAGGACCAACTGCCTTCTCCTTGCCCAAGAGGCGAGCATCAGTCAGCAATTTATCGTCCACCAATTCGAGGTAAGGTGGCGATTTCTGCAGACAGTTGAAATCACCCATCACAACAATAGAGCTTTTCTTCGGCTGATCCATGACCACGCTTTTGATAAGCCGACTACTCTCCAACCGCGCCGTCTGACCTCGATGATCAAAGTGAGTGTTGGCAACCCACAAATTTCCACCCGTAGCTCTATCTTTCAGAAGCACCCAAGTACAAGTTCTGGGTAGCGAAGCATCCCAACCCGCAACACCGACCTCTGTGGGACGAGTGCTCAACCAGAAGGTCCCCTGCTCCAATGCTTCGAAACGAGATTTTCGAAAGCCGATTGGTGCATGCTCGCCTCGGCTTCGGCCATCATCCCGACCCACGCCATAGAATTCGAATCCAGGGACTCTCGCAACCAGTGTTTTCAACTGCCCAGCGGTGACTTCCTGCAAACCAACGACATCCTGCCTGGCAATCAGATCCACAACCGCATCAACCCGATTCGCCCAAACATCTTGTCCATCACGCGGATTGTCGTAACGAATGTTATACGTCATCAGCTTGAAGTTATCAGCCGAATCAGCAGACCAAGCCCTGTCTAGTAACATGCTGCTCGGCGAGAGACTAGCCAAAGCAAGCAAGCTCAGAGCACGTACGCAGAAGCCACGACACGTCATTTTAGAAATAAACATCAGAAGAAATCAGAAGTCAATCACGCGGAATCTTACTCGTGGCGAAGTGCCTCGATCGGATTCATTTTCGCTGCACGCACAGCCGGATACAACCCACTGACCAAACCGACACTGACTGCGATCACAACTGCAAGAGGAATCGTCCACAGCACGATGGACGGCGTTGCCTCCCGGATGGGCTCAGGCAAACTTGCAAATTGCTCAGGAAACCCAAATTCGAACAATAAAATCGAAGCACCATAAACAGGCAAGCTGAGAAACCCGAGCAGGATTCCAAGAAATGCTCCGACAAAGCTGAGAACAATGGTTTCAACCAGGAATTGCTTGACAATATCTGCACGCTTGGCTCCTAGAGCGCGGCGGATACCAATTTCACGAGTTCGCTCAGTCACACTCGCCAACATGATATTCATGATTCCAATCCCACCAACCAACAGTGAAATGCATGCAATCAAGATAGCGATGCCCAGAAACAACAATTTCATATTGCGTGCCTGCTCCAACAACTCGAGAGGAACGACGACAGCGGTATCGTTCATCTGGCTGTGGTTCGACGCAAGCAAGCTCTTGATCAGCGCCGCAGACGGACGAACTTTCTCTGGTGAAGTCGCCTGCAGAGTGATTTGATTCAACTCCATAATTTCCATCTGAAACTGACCACTACGCCGAGTCACGATGGTATCACCAACTCTCTTCCGTAACGTTCTGATTGGAATATAAACATCAGCAGAAAAGTCTTGTGAGTCAAGCGAACCACCAATCGCGGCCGAAGGATTCCGGTGTTCAAGAACACCGACGATCTTGTATTTGTCAGTATGTTCGGGAACGTTAATCCGTTTCCCCAAAGGTTCTTCGTACGGGAACAGTTCCTGAGCAACACCAGCAGAAACCACACACACCGTGTCGGCTTTCAGATCGTCAGCGTCTCCGAGAAAACGACCACCGTTTGCTCGTATTTCCAGACTGTTTACATCAGCATACGCTGGAGTGCATCCAACTAGCCGACCATCGATAGAACGATCTCGATAGGTGAACTGCCTTCGTATCTCACGAATTGGAATCGCCGTGACGATCGTCGGCACGTTCTGGACAATCCGGTCCAGATCGCTGCGAAGCAGGCCATACTGAGTCGCCCGCATTCCCGCCAATTTGTCTTCTGGCGGCTTCTGGCTTCGGACGATGATCGTGGTCGACCCGAGCGATTCGATCTGTCGCTGAACCTGATCACTCGCACCCTGACTAATAGCTGTCAGAACAATGACCGCAGTCACACCAATCATGATACCGATCATGGTTAACGCGGTCCGCAGAGGGTGCAGTGCGAGACTCTTAACACCGAGTTTCCAGGTACGTAACCAAATCATGTCACTTTAATCCCGACGATTGAACTACTCTCTTGCCAACAACTCTTTGACAGCCTGCCGCTGAGCCAACCTTGCTGCAACACGCCGTTCATCACTGACAAGCTCGTCTGTGTGCAACATCCCGTCCTTCAAACGAACGATACGCTTGGCCCGATCCGCCACATCATCTTCGTGCGTGACGAGGATGATTGTTCGACCGTCATCATTCAACTCATCGAAAATAGCCAGAATTTCATCAGTTGTAGCCGAATCGAGGTTTCCGGTAGGCTCATCCGCCAAGACAAAAAACGGATCATTCACAAGACTACGGGCAATTGCCACTCGCTGCTGCTGCCCCCCAGATAACTGAGCCGGGCGGTGATCAAGTCGATCCCCCAGCCCTACACGCTCGGCCAACTCTACAGCCCTCCTCTTCTCACCGGACCCAAGTCGCCCTTGGTAGTAGAGTGGGACCTGAATATTCTCGACCACGCTCAACTGCTGTATCAGATTATACGATTGGAAAACGAAACCAATACGCGTGCTCCTGATTTCTGCAAGTTCATCATCTGTCATCTCCGCGATGTCATCTTCGCCGAGCAGCAGGCTTCCATTGGTCGGCTTATCAAGACAACCCAACAGGTTCAGCAAGGTACTCTTTCCACTACCCGACGGCCCCATAATCGCAACATAGTCGCCCTCTGGCACGTCAAATGAAACACCTCGAAGAGCTCGAACAGTTTCACTCTTCAAAACCTGTCTCTTATACACATCTCCGAGCCCACGAGACCGAGGCTGATCT
>CAJXTM010000611.1 GCA_913061385.1 uncultured Rhodopirellula sp.
ACACGTAAGGAGTCGTCGGCAGCGTCAGATGTGTATAAGAGACAGATGTATGGGTCATTTCGACTGGATCGAGACGTTATTCAAAAAGGGGAAGTCGATCTGCTGTTCGAAGAAGCAGCGGTGAACGATGTTGCCATTGGACGGACACCCGAGCAATCGGTTCGTGGTATGGAAGGCATCGTCAGGCGGGCACGGCGAGCCAACCCTGACATGGACATCGTCATGATGCATTTTGCCTGTACGGATAAGCTTGAAGATTACGGGAATGGCAAGACTCCCGAATTGATTCAGAGTTTCGACAAGGTGGCCAAACATTATGGGGTGCCCACGCTCGATATCACCAAAGAAGTTCACGAGCGCATCAAACGCGGCGAGTTCACGTGGAAGGATGACATCAAAGGGGTACACCCATCGCCCTTCGGGCAGCAACTCTATGCAGACAGCATCGAACGGTTGCTCGATGAAGCATGGTCCGACGCGCCCCGTCCAGTCGTTGCTCATGCAATGCCTGAGAAACTCGATCCTGCCTCTTACAGCGAAGGCAAACTGTTTGCCCCACGAATCGCCAAGAAACTGAATGGGTTTGCTGTGGAAACCGCCTATGATGCGGCAGCAGAAGGTGGAAAGGTACGAACGGGTTGGAACGAACGGCCGCAGTTGATCGGACAAAAGCCCGGCGACAGCTTTGACATCGCCTTCAACGGTTCGGCGGTGGCCATTCAGGTGATCGCCGGACCCCACGCCGGCATCATCGAACACAGCGTCGATGACTCAGATTGGGTGGAACAGGATTTGTTCGTCGCAAAGAACAGCTTCAAATTGCACCTGAACCGAATCTATATCCTCCGCGAAGGCCTCGACCCGACGAAGAAGCACACCCTCTCTGTTCGAATCAGTGAGAATCGACACGAGCTGAGCAAAGGTAATAACTGCCGCATCGTCTATTTCGGTCTGAACGGTGACCCACGCGCCCCTAAAGGTGTCAACGTGAACGATATCTATTTCGATGGCTCGAATGGAACTGGACCGGAAAAATGAGGCGGGAGATTTGATTCTTTTTAACGTCTACGAGACTGGAGGGCACGGCATGAAAGACTACGAGTAGTTCGAACATGCCGCCCAATGAATGAAGAACGAGAGTGTCATAGACTAGTTTCCACTGAGAATGGTATTGCAAGAGAATCTTCGATCCATGTGCACCCGACATACCATCGCGTACGATTTTGTTCGTCCTGCAGCGGCAGCGATTAAAAAAACACAAGCATGCCGACGGTAGACACCGCGCCGCAACTCAAACGTTAACCTGAAAGCAGATATATCATTAAACATCACATTGCATCCATCATTGTTCTGGGCGTTCTACTGGTCTGGCAAAACTGTCTGTCTGCAGAACCTGCGCTCCACGAGGTAGACGTCTGTGTGTATGGCGGCACGGCGAGTGGTGTCATGGCAGCCCTGGCCGCTGAGAAAGAGGGGTCCAAAGTCATCCTCATCGAGCCCAGTCGATGGCTGGGCGGCATGACCGGCGGGGGGATCAACCACCTGGACTGGGGCAAAGGTAGCACCGTGGGCGGCACGACCTACAAGATCCTGATGGAGGGATTGGAGGTGCGGAAACAGAAGCATCATGGTGGACATGCCATCCAGGGTATCGGCAACAAACAGTATCGCGAGCGGTTCAAGAAGGTGGTCGAAGACCGGGGCATCACCGTGATCTACGAGCACCGCCTAGGCACCGTCCAAGTCGGGGACACCACCATCGACTCGCCGACGCGTCAGAAGCCGATCGCCATGAACGAGTCTGTCGAGGAAAACAAGGCGGGCCAATCCATCCGGTCCATCACCCTCGACTACGCCCCTTTCGACAAAACTGGCTGCCCCATTCCCGAGCCGGAAAAACGCAACGCAATCAAGGTCTCGGCAAAGGTGTTCATCGATTGTTCTTACGAGGGCGACATACTCGGGATGAGCGGCGCCAGCTACACCTGGGGCCGCGAGTCACGTGAGCACTACGGCGAATCGCTTGCCGGGGTGCGCCCGAACCTTTGGGTCCACGACATCGACCCATACATCGAGCCCGGGAAACCTGGGAGTGGGTTGCTTCCATTTATTCAGGATCGCAAGATCGGTCCTCTGGGCAGTGCTGATGACTTAACGATGGGCTACTGCTTCCGATACGAGTTCGACGGGAGCGGCCAAGGCATCCCGATCCCCGAGCCGACGAATTATGATCCAACCGAATTTGAAGTCTACCGCCGAGCCATTCGCGGTGGCGTCGACATTTTCTCCAATCGAAAGATGGGAAAAACACTTGGCAAGGTAACCACGCAAAAGAGAGGGCCGTTTGTCGGTGGTGCCCAACTGAATCGCAACCTGATGGCGTCCACGGTTCACGGGTGCAACGATGACTACCCCAACGGCGACTGGTCCACGCGTTCCAAAATCTGGAAGTTCCATCAGGAGTTTCTGATCAACTCCTTTCACTTCGCCAAGACGGATCCTTCGGCCCCGGAAAGCATGAAACGCCATGCGAACCGGATTTCCTTCAGAACGGGAGTCTTCGACGAAACGGGAGGCTGGCCTCACCAGTTGTATATTCGCCAGGCCCGTCGGATGGTGTCATCCTACGTCGTCACTCAGAATGACCTGGAGGGTAAAACCGATCCGCCGCACACCGTCGGCCTGGCCGCTTATGGAGTCGACGATTTCCCGTATACCGTGGTCGTGGAGGATGGCAAAGTCGTGGTGCAGGGTGGTGATTTTTCCATCGTCTACCTGGACGACGGGAAATACAACGGCAGCTACAAGATCCCCTACGAAGCCATCGTGCCGCGCAAGGGACAGTGCGACAACCTGATCGTCCCCGTTTGCGTCTCAGCCAGCCATATCGCCTTCACGTCTCTTCGCATGGAGCCCGTCTGGATGGTCCTTGGCGAATCCGCGGGCGTGGCCGCCGCCATGGCGGTCGATGCCGAGATTCCCGTACAGGATGTTCCCTACAAAAAACTGCAGCAAAAGCTGGATGACCTGGATCAGACCCTTGATCGGATCCAGGGTCCTGTCAAGGATCAGCAAGAACCTGGCAAGTCGGCAAGCTGGAAGTCTCAGGACGAATGGAATATGCAGAAGAAGGGTTGGGAGTGGCTATTCCCTCATATCGACACCGACTCCGATGGTCAGATCTCGGCCGAAGAATCTCAAGCTTTCCGCAAGTTCAAGGCGGAGCATAACGACTGGGTAGAAGTCCTCCGCAAGAAGGAAGCCCGGACACCAAGAAAACAACCAGCCCGAACTCCAACGGGAAGTCTGCCACGCGATAAACCCAACATCATTCTGATCTGCGCTGACGACCTGGGAATTGAAGCGCTCAAAGCCTATGGAGGCCACGGTGTTCGGACACCAAATCTTGATAAGCTGGCTGACAACGGGATATTGTTTACCCATTGCTTTGCCAACCCGGCATGCTCTCCATCGAGAGTTGAAATCATGACGGGCACCTATCCGAGCTTCACGGGTGTCACACATGTGCTGAGCAAGTGGGATGATAACACCTATCTGGACCCGACAAAGTTCAACAGTTTTGCCAACCAACTGAAGAAGGCAGGTTACGCCACCGCGATCGCCGGGAAATGGAATGTCTCGTGGCTGGAACGGAATGATACAGTCAAGGCGTTCGGCTTCGATGAACATTGCCTTTGGCAAATGTATGACCGCAATGGCAGCAAGAGATCGCGTTACTACAAACCCCATTTCCGCATGAATGGCAAAATCGAAGAGGAATCGATTACCGAGCAGTTTGGCCCTGACGTTCTGGCGGACTTCATGATTGATTTCATGGAACGAAAAAAAGGCGAGCCCTTTCTGGTCTATTACCCCGCCCTTTTGGTCCTGTCTCTTATACACATCTCCGAGCCCACG
>CAJXTM010000612.1 GCA_913061385.1 uncultured Rhodopirellula sp.
ATGTGTATAAGAGACAGACCATTCACCAGCACATGAACGCCCAATCCATCACTGCACCAGCCCAATCGCACATCGGCAAACACAGGACGCTCATCTAAGCCGCCAAAGGATGGCAAACGACATTCAACCGGCAGTTTTAATCCGCGATTTGTCCACTTGCATTCCGTTTTTCGAATCGCCACTTCAAAACGGAACAGAAATGTGGGGTCGATCAGTTTGGCCGACATCAAACGTCTCGGTGCAAGGACTGTCGGACATGAAACATCACCGAAACATAACCGGCATGCGCTCTGTCCATTTCGGATCAATTGTTGATACCCGACAGTTTAGCAAAGGGGTGAAGGGATAGGTGAGTAGCTCTGGCTGTTGCGAAACTAAAGTGACTTTTTTAACCCTGAATGCACGACTGAGGTTACATCGAACTGCAATCGCAGGCGAAATCACCGAGCTGTGGTTGCTCAAAAGTAGAAACGCACCTCGGGCCAATCTGAAATCGCTTGCGGGCCTCGTGCATTTACCAATGACGACTTTGCGAGCATTTTCCTGCCGTGGCAGAATCGTAAGCGTATGCACAAAATCAGTCGCTCAGTGACATCGCTGCGGCTTTATGCAGGAACCGTATTAATACGTCAGGCACTAACGCGTGAGGCGACGGTTCGTTGGAGATCGCTTTGACCGGCCATTGATGACAGGTTGCGAATGCTTTGGATGCGTTACGCCGAAGTGGGACGAATCGTTACCGTGACAAATTGAATGTGCCGCTATCACGTCCACCTTTGAAATTTGCGTGGATATTCTGGCTGGTGACGGTGGCGTTCATGCGATAGGTACCCAGCAGTGGCAGGCGTTGGCTGGAGGTGTATTGGTTTTCCGTGCCAGCTACCCGATCTAAACGAGCGGGATAGGCAAAGGGGATGATTCCAGCAAAGCGACCTACAAAGAGTGCACGATAGGTGTCGTGATCAACTTTGCGTACGCGAGCTTTCAGTGGGCCACTGTGACCGGTCGCACCGCTGTTCCACGATCCACGCCACTTGCCCGTCGGCGAGGCGGCAGAAAGTGAGGGGGAGGTCGCGACGAGAGAGACCAAAGTCACAACAACGAAAGCAAAATTCAGCTTATTTGTCTTCATGGAACGCCATCTTTCGATTGGGAAGTGGTACGTGCCGTCCATGGAACTTGAGAGAGCCTCTTCTCTCAGGGTAATCCGTGTCGGATCGCGCAGTGAAAAAGCCACGCCAAATTTGGGAGGTTTGACGTGGCTGAGCTTGTTTATCCTGCTGATCCCTTTGTTCGGACTCTTTAGTGGTGACCACGGTGCCGGTAATTCAAGCCGGTGTGGTTATCGAAGTGCCGCGGAAACAAATCGTAATGATAGCCGTGCCTATAAACTCGGCTGGGGTGATAGTCATAGGGCCCGTAGTTGTGACGAATCGGGCTCCGGTATTGATAGCGGTGGCTGTTGTAGCTTGGGTAGTAACAGCTCGGGGCGCGGGTGTAATACGAAGGGTAACGCTGACCGAACTGAATGCTCAGGCCGCGAGATCCGAAAGAAAAACCTTGTGCTTCCGCTTGGGGAGCATCAGTGACTGCCAGCAAGCCGATTGCCAGCATTGGGGCTGCGATCCATTTGATCAGAGTGGACATGGGAAGTGCCTTGGGTGACGACATGGAATTGATTGGCGGACCGACAAATGCCCGCCAATTGGGTCGCCACCACGAAGAAGCTAACAGCGTGCCAAACCTCTGCACGAAACAATGGCATGGGAGATGGCACGGTATTTGGTAGGTGATTTCAAGGACGGTAGGCTTGTGACCTACCGCTGGCGATTTGCAAATGAAGTCATTGTGACAACATGTGTGTATCGCTGTGACGACACACACTTCGTAAGGTTTGAACCGCCAAGCAAACCACAACTCTGAGTCATTGCATCTGGCCGCAACTCTGAATCATTGCGTTTGGCCGCAACTTAGGTTTCAAGCGTGCTAGCCATTGTCCGCAGATGAATTGACTTTCCTCGCCGCATTCAAAATTTGCGTTCCCCGTGTGTTCTCTGAAACAGCACACCGCATGCCATTGAAAAGGCAATTCCCGAACCGAACGCATTGTGCCTTTGCATGGAAGGCAAATTCTACGCATCTAAAACGCTGAAAGCAGTCTGTGAAACGTAGCTGCAACCAATGTCCGCACTGATAGAAGGCAGCAATGCAAAATGCACCGATAGAAGACAGCGATGCAAAACGCAGCGATCGAATATCGCTATCTAAACCGCCCGCTGCGGTCACGTAGAACGTTTTCCGCCGATGTCGTCATCTACTCCGTCAATCAGGACTTGACGATGTCTTTCATCTTTGGCTCAAGATAAGTGACCGTTGAGTGCATGCTGGCGAGGTTACCGTAATCTTCTTCCGGGATTTGCACACGGTGCCGCTTTCGCAGTTCCATGACGATATCCAAGAAGTCCATGCTGTCGAGTTCCAATTGATCACGGAAAGCCTTTACGTCATCGAGGCTGTCCAAGTCCTCGTCGGGGGAGATGTCTTCGAGGATATCAAGGATTTCGTCGCGAATTTCTGCAGGGGTCATCGATCCAATGGCTCCGGTAAATTTATTTGACACCAGGATGGCAGCGGTTGGCCTATCGCTGGAATGTCAGTTCAAAGGTGTTTCAATGGTTGGGTTTGGTGTTCGACTGTTGCCGTGTGGCAGCAGAGGGTTGTTCTTTGTTCGTCTACACGCGACCGATGATGACGACTGAGTTAATCCCCAGCATCCCAAAGGAATTGTTGAGCACATAGTCAATTTTTTTATCCTCTTCTGGTTCGTTTAAAACCAAGCCGGGGATGGCGCAATCAGGGTCGAGTTCGTCAACATTAATTGTCGGGTGTACCACTCCGTCACGGAAGGACATCAAGTTACCCGCCAATTCAAGTGAGCCGGCAGCGCCCATTGCGTGCCCAATATAGCTTTTGGTGTTGTTGATGCGTGGGTTGGTGCAATTTCCAAAGACTGTCCGCAGTGCTTTGCACTCTTGCGAGTCCCCACTACTGGTTCCCGTCGCATGCGTGCTAACCAAATCAATTTGATTCGCTTCCAATCCCGCTTTTTTAAGGGCCATGTGGACGCATTCAGCTTGTCGTTCCGGGTTGGGAAGGACAAAGTCAGTTGCGTCGGTGTTCATTGCGTAGCCGACGAGTTCGCCGTGAATTTCAGCACCACGGACTTTGGCATCGCTCAGTCGCTCTAGAACGTAAAGGCAGCCACCCTCGGCAACGACAATGCCATTACGGTCAACGTCAAATGGCCTTGAAGCGCGAACTGGATCCTCGTGGCTGGCCAACGCGTTTTGGCTGTTAAAGCTGGCAAAGATGCCAAACGTATGAATGCTCTCGCTGGTTCCGCCCGCTATCGCCAAGTCACATTCATTCAGACGCAGCATCTGTGCACCTTGGATTATGCCAGCGTTACCGGCAGCACAGGCGGCGCCGATGGTATAGTGCGGCCCGGTGATCCCCATATTAAGAGCGATCTCGCCGGCCGGGTTGTTCGCAACCGTTCGCGGGTTGTGGTGGTGAGACCAGCAGCTTGTGTCGTAGTCAAAACCCTTGATGACATAAATTTCGTTCTCGGTTTCGACATTACCGTGCTCGGTGACGCCGACGTAGATGCCGACTCGCGATCGGTCTGTGTTTTCCCAGTCAATCCCGGAGTGCTGGATCGCTTCGTTTGCCGCGTAAACGCCTACACTTCCTGCCCGAGTCCCGCGTCGAACTTCTTTTTTCTTCTGATATCGATTGGTATCGAAGTCGCAGATGCCGGCCAATGTTTTTCCGAAGTATCGGATTTCATAAGGCCTGTCTCTTATACACATCTGACGCTGCCGACGACTCCTTACGTGTAG
>CAJXTM010000613.1 GCA_913061385.1 uncultured Rhodopirellula sp.
GCAGCGTCGGAGTCAGCAGCGTCGGAGTCAGCAGCGTCGGAGTCAGCAGCGTCGGTGCCGCCTGAACTGAGATCGCCCTCTTCAATGGAATCACCGATGTCGATATCCAGATCGAAGTCGACATCATCATCGGCTTTCACCAATTCCTGAAGCGGAATCCTGTCCCCATTGGGAAGAATCAAGGTGCCCGAACTGAATGATTCTTGATTGTCCGCCTCTGGCATCAGCAATAGGGTCCCCTTGCCCTTTGAACCTTTGATCTCGAAGGCAATGGGTGTCGGATCGCCAGCCTGTTCAGCTGATTCTGCAGCCTTCGCTGTCGCGCCAAAATCCAAAGAACACGACTCGACTTCACCGATATGCTCCAAAATGGCTGAATCATTCTCAACCTGTGAGATCACTATCTCGCTGAGTGCATTCGTTCCAAAGTAGAACATTCCGATTCCTCCGCCGCAGCAGACAAGGAACAACAGCAGAAACACAACAACCACTGCAATCAGGCAGCCTTTCTTTGATTTGGGTGGCGGTGCCTGAGCAGCCTGCACGCCGCTGCTTGCCGAGAAATCATTTTCAAAGGAGTCATTTGGACTAATGGACATGGTTGATTCGCTCCAGATATTTGCAGCAATTTAGGGATCAGTGATCGAGTGGTCAGCGTTTTGGCGTTCAGTCCTTGAACACTGAGTTGTTTCGCGATCATTGCGTCAGGTGGTTTCTGAGATGACCAACATCTCTAACGGCACGTATGCCGACCTCGTTTATTAGAACGATACCGCAAGCTGGGTCATAGGCGACTGTGCGCAAGCCTGCGGCTCGGCTGAAGCCTGCACTGAGCTTTCATTCTTGATTCATACGAGCCACGATTGCTCACTCGGAGTGCTCGCGATGGTGGGCAACCGAGGCCTGAGAACGCGTCCACGGGGGTACTATAATTTCGTGCTGACAGGACCTGACGAGTGCCCAAAGAAAATCTGGCATGGATCGCAGCGGCAATTTTTCGGGTTTCACTTTTGGGAGTTGCCAGGCTGTTGTTGTCACGACCCGCCTGCTCTTTCGCTTGCAACTCACATTGGGGGTCAGCTGCGACCCCTGAGACTTTGCAGCTGCTGAAATACCGCAAGACAGGAGTTTTCTGAAATCGGGCAAAACGCATATTTCCGCACCCTATATCTGGCACACTCGGCTCTGGCTGCCTGCTGGTGACCACTAAAACAAAGACAGAAAACCAATTCGCAGCAAAGCAACATTGGCGTCCAAACCCCCCTTGAGAGGCCACTGCGGAAAATCGTCACACGCACCAAAGCAAAGCCGGCGTGACTCGGGAATAGTTTCTCTGGGTATCTCGGCTCTTTTCAGCGATGGATGAGGCAATCCAACAGAGCAGCAGCGACCGACCGTCAAAGCCAACATGATCGCGCCGCTTTGCCATACAGGCTCGGTAGCTCTTTCGCTGGGCAGGAATTTGGTTATTTTTAGGTGCTTCCGAAAGGCAACGCGTGAGGGATCGGCGTCCTGTCTCTTCCGGTTGCACGTCCGTTCGGCGACAGCTGGTGCTGGGTGTGGTAGGTAGATTTGCGTAGGAAATTATTCAGACTGCGGTGAATTCAAGGCAGCCTTAACGGCTGTCGCCGCAAAAGTTCAACCGAATCAGATTCACTAGAGGGAATCAGTTTTATGACCAAGTGCAAGTTGGAGTATATCTGGCTCGACGGCTATCAGCCCACACAGAGCCTTCGAAGCAAGACAAAAGTTGTCGATGATTTCAGCGGCAAGATAGAAGACGCTCCACTGTGGTGCTTCGATGGCTCGTCAACAGAACAAGCCCCCGGCGGATCGAGCGACTGCTTGCTCAAGCCAGTTTATTGCGTTCCCGATCCAGGTCGTCTGGGAACAGGCTTCTTGGTGATGTGCGAAGTGCTGGATCACGAAGGCAACCCACACAAGACCAACGGTCGTGCCACCATTGCCGACGACGACAACGACTTCTGGTTTGGCTTTGAGCAGGAATACACAATCTGGAATCCTGAATTCAACAAACCGATTGGCTTTCCAGCCGAGGGGTATCCTGGCCCGCAAGGACCGTACTACTGCAGCGTTGGACAAGGCAAAGCGGTTGGCCGCGAGATTGTCGAAGAGCATCTTGAGCTGTGCCTTGAAGCCGGCTTGAACGTGGAAGGCATCAACGCCGAAGTGATGATGGGTCAGTGGGAATACCAAGTTTTCGCCAAAGGCGCAAAAGAGGCAGGCGATCAAATCTGGATCGCACGCTACCTTCTCGAGCGAGTTGCTGAGCGATACGACATGGGCATCAACTGGGAACCCAAACCTGTCCCAGGCGACTGGAACGGCAGCGGCATGCATGCCAACTTCAGTAACACCACGCTCCGCACCTGCGGCAGCAAAGAAGTCTACGACGCTGTCTGCCAAGCATTCGAGCCTCGGATCAAGCACCACATCGACGTTTATGGTGCCGACAACGACCAGCGTTTGACGGGTCTGCACGAGACTCAATCGATTGACATGTTCAGCTACGGTGTTTCGGATCGTGGTGCATCGATTCGAATTCCAATTCACACCGTCGAAGCCGGTTGGAAAGGCTGGCTTGAGGATCGTCGCCCGGCGTCCAATGCTGACCCCTACATGGTTGCCAGCGCGATCATCACGACCGTCAAGAACGCCAACATTTCTGCTGCGGTCTGAACCGCCACCAGTCCGTTGTGACCCAGAAACCCGGCATTGCAGCAGCATTGCCGGGTTTTTTATTATATTTTTTTGCAGCCTGGCGGATTTATTTAGCAGTTCGACATGCTCCACAAATCTCTGATCGCGCTATAATGGGGCCATGCAACGCGAACCGCACATCATTCTGTCCGGGACCGACCCTGACCTGCCCGCTACCGTAGCGACAGGACTGGGACGCTACACCGGATTCCGCGACATGGCTAAAGGAGGCTGTGCCAATCTGAGATCCTGCTTTGATCCGGTAACAGGACGCACAGTCGCCATCAAGACGCTTCCGCCAGCGATGTGCCACGATCATCGAGAACGGCGGCGACTACTGCGTGAAGCGAGGGTGACGGCCCAACTGCAGCACCCCAATACCGTCCCGGTTTACGACATCGGCGACGACACTGAGCAGGGCATCTATTTTGTCATGAAACGAATCTCGGGCGAAAACCTGTTTGAGATCCTCAAACGCATTGCTCGTGGCGATGAAGCGACTGCAGTTGCGTTCCCAGTCTCGCGAAGAATAGAAATCGTCGCCTACGCATGCCAAGCACTTGCCTATGCACATGCCCGCGGGGTGATCCATCGTGACGTCAAACCAGAAAATATTTGGGTCGGGAATTTTGGTGAAGTGATCCTGCTTGACTGGGGAGTCGCAAAAGTCTGGGGGCATGCAGAAGACAATGAGCCACTCAGCAGAAGCGTACTTAAGCCACAAACCACCGATGACCAACAACTTCAGACGCTCACTGGCGGTGGACAGCGTCCAGGAACACCGCTGTACATGTCACCCGAACAAGTGCAGGGAAATCGGTCGCTTGACGAACGTAGTGATATTTTCAGCGCGGGCGTCTGCCTATACGAAGTGCTCGCCATTCGCGAACCATTCCGCGGGCGAACCATTGACGAGACGTTTGACAACATCAAGCACTTGGAAGTAGAGCCACCAAGCATTCGATCGCCCGCTCAGGAAATCCCAACAGAGGCTGACTTCGTCGTTGCCAAAGCGTTGCAAAAGCGTCCCGGGGAGCGTTTCCAGTCGATGCGGGACCTAATCGCGGCTCTGCGGGCGATCGAGACCTGAGATCAATGGCGCCAAACCAGCCATCCCAGCAACATCGTTGCAATTGAAGAACACGAGCTCATGATGACCATGAACCCGCGCAAAGG